>JBLHLE010000425.1:0-6506 GCA_047620805.1 Pirellulaceae bacterium | reverse complement strand
GCTTTCCACTAAATCGATGTGCTTGTGGCAGCCATAATGCAATACATACATCGGCGAGTTGTTCCGTTTCTCTTTTGGGTATCGTTCATCGTAGCGGCGTTCCCAACTCAGATGCTGCATGCTGCGGACCGCACGGCCCTAACAACCATTCCGTGCGTTCTCAAGAATATCGGTACATTCGATATGCCGATGGCGGCGAGGAGCTGTACGACGACCGCAAAGATCCCGGTGAGTTTCAGAACCTCGCTTCAGCAGTCGACATGACGGAAGTTAAGACGGAATTGGCTGAGTGGCTGCAGCAGCAGAATGTGCCCGAGACGCCGCGCGATAAGAATGTAAAAAAGAAACCTGTTACGACAGCGGGACACACGTACCACTTATCGTGAGTGTCCCTCCGAAGTGGGCCGATTGGCAACCAGCAAAAGCGGGTCAAGCAACGACACGATTGGTGAGTTTCGTCGATTTCGCACCGACCATACTAAGCCTGATTGACGCGGAAATTCCAAAGTACATGCAGGGGCGAGCATTCCTGGGCGAGCCGAATGCCGCGCCTCGTAAATACGTTCATACGTTTCGAGCGCGGCGGGCGAACGGTACGATATCGTTCGCTGTGTTCGGAGCAGCGATTTCTTGTACGTCCGAAATTACTCTCCACATTTTCCCGTGATGCAGTTCAACGGATACTCATTTGATATCCCAGGTTACGCTGCGTGGGAGGTCGCATTTCGTCGTGGGGATTGCTCACCGATCCAAGCTCAGTGGTTCGAGCCAAAATCGTCCGTAGAACTCTATCGAGTGAATGACGATCCGGACAACGTGCGCAATCTCGCCAGCGCTAAGCGATACGCCGCGATCTTGTCGGAACTGCAAGCAGCGCGGGCCCTAGCTGGTATCGGCGACCAGAAGAATTCCATCCCAGTGGTCCGTCGCTTTTTGGAGAATCCGGGTGCCGACATTCTCGAATTGCTGGCAGTTCTGGCAGTTGATGAGTGCGACCTGCTGAAGGCAGATCCGAAGTTGCGACAAAGCTTGCAGGACGTCAAGGGAACCTACGCCAAGCGAGTGGTCGATAAACTTTTTGATCGTCGATAACCGTAGACGCAACTTGCACCAGCCCTTCTCACCAAAGTGTGACTTATCAACGCAACAATGGCGTTGATATTTAGCATCGCCGGCAAGGCACGTGAATTCTTCAACATCCCAGAAACTGCGCGTTTTCGCAGGTTTTTTCAACCAATTCGCGTTTGGCACGCCTCTTGCGTTATGGAACTCCGGTATTTTTCGCAGCATCTTTTTTCTTACCGGGAGTTTTCATGTCGCAAGATTCGTCCAATTCTGATTCGCGTTTTAAAATCACACGACTAGAAGATCGCATCGTTCCAAGTGCCGTTTGGTGGTATTCGTACGACCACGATGGCGACGATGACGGCTCCGATCGTGGTGGCAGCTCCAAGAAGGGCAGCTCCAAGAAGGGCAGCTCGAAGAAGGGCAGCTCCAAGAAGGGTAGCTCCAAGAAGGGCAGCTCGAAGAAGGGTAGCTCGAAGAAGGGTAGCTCGAAGAAGGGTAGCTCGAAGAAGGGTAGCTCGAAGAAGGGTAGCTCGAAGAAGGGTAGCTCGAAGAAGGGTAGCTCCAAGAAGGGCAGCTCGAAGAAGGGTAGCTCCAAGAAGGGCAGCTCGAAGAAGGGCAGTTCCAAGAAGGGCAGTTCCAGGAAGGGCAGTTCCAGGAAGGGCAGTTCCAGGAAGGGCAGCTCCAAGAAGGGTCATGGAGATCGTCGCCATCGTTGGTATCGCGGCAAGAACTAAGCTGCCCCCCACCTCGCTGTGGACTGCAGCATAGTCTACAGAGAACAATTCTGGCGCGCGGTGACGAACTTAGCACCGCGCGCCCTTTTCCCCTTCGCGATTAATCCCCTCCACGAACTAGTCACACGCAGCATTAAATTCGGGAGTTCGATGATGTCTAAGAAGAGCAAGAACAAAAACAAGAAGAAGCAGTTGCAGAATAAGTGCCCCCATTGTTCCAGCGGCCCCGAGACGTTTCGCTATGTCAAAAACATGTACCGTTTTGACGTCGACATGGCGCGTGCATTTCTGGCAGACGGCCGAGACCCCATCGAGCTGGAACCCGACGACGTTCGCTACAGCGTCGACAACACTCGAATATATCCCGAACACCTGGAGCACGTTAATCTGAAGTACCCTGGTATCATTGCTCACTATTGGTTCCCCGAAAAAGACGGAACGATTCTACACGGCCACCTGTTGATCGACGGCAATCACCGAGCCGCTCGCTCTTTGCAGCTTGGCGCGCCATTCTTCGTTCAAGTTCTCACTGAAGATGAGAGCCGCGAAATTCTCATGGAAGGCCCCGATATCGAATCGATCCTCGCCGAACACGCCTTGGTCTAAATCCAATAATTGGTCTAAATCCAATAACATGTATCGGGAACCAGAACCATATGAGTACTTTGTTTGAACTACCTCGATTGAGAGCCGACATCGACCTACGCCAGGTAGGCGATGGCGAATATGTGGTTAAAATCGCTTCGAGTAGCAAGTATTTTCGCATTGGCGTCGAAGAGCATTTCCTGTTGCGGGAAATTCAAGACGGTGCCGATTCCGTTCAGCTAAAGGATCGCTTTCAGGCTGAATTTGGGGATCGACTTAGCGATAAAGACTTGGACGCTTTTTGCGACTTGCTGCGTAGCCGCAAGCTCGTCGTTGGAAGTGTCGACACCGGTTCTGATGAAGACGAAGAAGGCGGTTCCGGCATTGATCCGATTGGATCGCAGAGTATCGTCTTCTACAAAGTGCCGCTGGTTAATCCCGATCGCTTCTTGACGAAACTGGTGCAAAAGCTTCCCTGGTTGTGGACGCGCGGATTCGTCGCACTTGCCGTCTTGGCGTGGTGCCTCGCCCTTTCGATTGTCTGGACGAACACTACGCAGCTTGGGACGGCGTTTTCGCAGGCGTTCACGTGGGAAACACTCTTACTGGGTTGGTTTGTGGTCATCGTCTGCACGACGATTCACGAATTTGCGCACGGTGCGACCTGCAAAAAGTATGGCGGTGAAGTCAAGGAAATGGGAGCTCTGTTTCTGTTCTTCATGCCATGCATGTACTGCAACGTGTCGGATGCTTGGCTGCTTCCGGAGAAGAGCAAGCGGCTAATGATTACCGCTGCGGGTGGCTTTATCGACTTGTGTTTATGGGCTCTCGCCGTCTTCGTGTGGCGGATCACTGTTCAGGATTCAATTATTAACTACACCGCGTTCGTAGTACTCACCGTATGTGGTACTCGAGGACTCATCAATTTCAATCCACTGCTGCGATTGGATGGTTATTATCTCTTGAGCGATGCTTTGGAGATCCCCAATTTGCGAAAACGTTCACTCGAATATTGGATGGCTCACCTGCGATGGATATTGTGGGGAGCAGAGCGACCGCAATCCGAACTTCGGGGGAGAACTCTGTTGGTGTACGGAATCTTCACTTGGGTCTTCGCCATCATCTTTCTCGACCTCGTGGTACTGCGTCTATTCAAGTTTGCCAGTACGGAATTTGGAATGGTCGGTGTCATTCTGACTGGAGTGATACTGGTCTTCGCCATGCGGCGAGTGTTCAAAGGATTTTTCGCCAGCGAATTCGTGAACATGGTGAGGACTCGAAAAATGCGGACGCAAGGATGGATCTTCCTTGTCGTGGGCGGCATCGCATCGACCTACATCTTGCCCGTTCAAAACTACACGACCGGAAACTTTGAAGTACGTCCGGGAAATCGCGTGGACATCACTTCGCCGGTTGCGAGTTTTATCGGACGCATCGAAGTTCGCGACGGACAGGAAGTCAAGGCGGGCGACGTTTTGCTAAGTCTGCACGCTCCAGATTTGCAAACTGCAATCGACATTAAGGAAGCGGAACTTCGTCAGTCCCAGGCAATGTTGCGAAAGCTGACACTCGGACCTCGCCCCGAAGAAATTCGCGAGCAGGAGAAACGAGTCCAGCGGTTGGAGTCTTACCTGGCACTTGGCAAGGCCGAATATGAACGAGCCGAAAACGCTCATCAACACGAGCTTCGATCTGTAATGTTTCGGACCGAACAACTAAAGTCCGAGATGGCATTCGCCATCAATGCTTACAAACATTCAATGAATCTGTACAAGGTTGGCGCACTCGCGGGGGCGGAGTTGAAAGCGGAAAGAATGCAACTCAACCGGCGGCGTTCTGAACTCCAACAAGCCGAAGCCGACTACAATCGTCGGGAAGCGACCGGTACGCAAGCCGCGTCCGCTCTGCTGGATCGACGCGAACACGAAGTCGCCGATGCTGAATCGAGCCTGATGATTTTGCGACTGGGAACGCGTCCGGAAGAAATCGCGGCCGAAAATGCAAATCTTCAAAGGATTGAAGAGCAGCTTGCTTACTTGGCCCATCAGAAGTGTCGACTGGTCGTAACCGCGCCTAGAGATGGAATTGTGTCCGCCGCTCGACTTTCCGAAAAAGTTGGACAGTTCGCCCCCACCGGTGCCCTGCTGTGCCAGCTCGAGGATTCCTCGACTCCCACCGTCGAACTCGCTGTGTCGGAGGACGAAGCCTTACGTGTCGAAGCCGGGCAGCACGTTTACTTAAAGGCTCGAGCGCTGCCGTTCCAGACTTTCGCCGCCACAGTGGAAAGAATAGCTCCGGCAGCTGGCAAGGCACAAGCGTCGACCGAGAACGTCGTTCTGGTGCACTGCAAGCTGGAGCAGAGTCACGAACTTCTCAAGTCGGGCATGACCGGATTCGGTCGAGTCGAACGAGGCTGGGTTACGCTGGGTGCCTCGGTCACTCGGAAGGTACTTCGCTATGTGCGAACCGAGTTCTGGTGGTAACTTGGCTTGCGGGAGCGGCGACTTCGCCACCGTACCATTGAATTCCCCAGCGATTGAAAGTCGTTCCTTGTGCCTCTTCGAGTTTCGCTAAGTCGGAATTGTAATCGGCCAAAGTTTCTGCGACCTGAGTAATCGCGTCTACGTAAGCTTGCATGGCGCTTTGGTAGTCGGCCAACAGAAGCAGTAACGACTCCCTGCCGCGATTCAAACGCGGTTGCTCATATCGAGTCCTGGCAATATCCAACCACTTCTGGCTGTGGGACAGCTGCCGCATCGCACTTCGGAATTGATCGTAGTCGGCTTGCGCCGATGCCACTAACCCGGCGATTTCAAAGGCAACTTGCTTCTCGTAACTCGCCAATTTCACTTGTTCCCGCACCACAGCAAATTTGGCGCTGTGTAACTGGCCGCGAGCTGCGTTTCGGCCCAGTGGCATGGAGAAAGAAACTCCGTAGCCCCAATCCTCGTAACGAAATTCGGAAAGTTGATTCACCGATTGGCCTAGTGAGTCGGACAAGCCGCTGGCGCGATAGTACGTCCGCAGATCCAACTCGGGAAGGTATTGATTTTCGGCGAGCGACAGCTGGTCCATTTTTACCGAAACTTCGAGTCGACGAATTAACAAATCCGGTCGGCGACTCATCGCTATCGATGCCAACGACGCGACGTCCTTGGTTGGTGGCAGGAAAGCGGGCTGATCCACAGGGAACAAAGGCGCAGAACCATCCCAGCTGTAGCCGAGAAGTTGTGCCAGTTGAAAGTTGCGACGTTTGACGTTGAGAATGGCACTCGCTCGTTGTCGCCTAAACTCCTCTAACGCAACGGCCGCCCGAGCGACTTCCGCCTGTGTGACCCGTTCCGCAGCAAAGCGGTGTTCCTCGATCGCGACGACCGTCTGGGACAACGGAATGATCTGGTCCAGCGCCTTTAACTGGACATGGGCCGAGTGTAACTTCCAATACGCTTCCTCAATACTGCGCAGCTGAGATTGAAATGCGGCTTCCAACTCCAAGTGAGACTGCTGAGTTCGCACGCGGGCAATTCGAATTGGGGCCTGTGTCGCACGACGCCCGTTTCCCTTCAGCAATGGCTGCTTGAGTTCAAACAACAGATCGGATGAATGCAGCGGGTTAAAGCCCGATGAGACCCCCTGCGGGAAAAATAAATACGCCAGCGAAGGTTCGTAAGCAATTGCTGTTTTCGTGCCTGTTCCCCACAGTTTCTCCAGGCGTGCTGAGAATTCCGTTTCGTTCCGCTCGTTCTGCGTGACGAGCCCGGGGCCGAAAAACGACGATGGAGGTTGGTCAATTCTCGCGCGTGTAAATTTTGTCGACAAGTTAGGATCGAACGCCCCCTGCTCTACCCGCTCCTGCTGTTCGACAATACGAGGATCGTAAACTGTAATTGCGGAAATCGATACATCCGACTCCAGAGTCCGCACCGCTGCGTCGCTGTTTAGGGACTGGAAAATCAGATCGCGCAGATGAGTCGTACGCAGTGGATCGGTTCCCCACGGTGAATCTGGCGGTCCGAAATACAAGTTCTGTGCGACAGTCGTATCGTCAATCACCTCCGCATTTAAGGCTTCGAGTTCACGGTCAAGATCAGCGTCAAGATCACCGTCAAGATCAGCGTC
>JBLHLE010000424.1:0-6520 GCA_047620805.1 Pirellulaceae bacterium | reverse complement strand
GATGGGTTCTTCGCTATCGGCATTGTTCACTCGTGATATATACGCACGGCTGCTGGCAACAACGCGCGACGACGCCCACTATGTTCAAGTGAGCCGCTTGGCGACCGTTGTTATTCTGGCTTTGGGATTTGTCTACGTGCCATTCATTGGGTCGAAGGAAACGATGCTGCAGGCCTTTCTGACGCTTATTCCCGTGTTCGTAACGCCTTTGTTTACGATTTACGTGATTGGAATATTTACGTCAGCACATTCCCGAGCGGGATTCGTTGGAATTATGTTCGGGGCTTGTTACGGCGTCGTCGCCTTGATCGATCGCGAGATCGCAGATGTGGAGTGGCTAAGTTCCTGGTTTACGGGGAGGTGGCCCGCATTGTTATGGTCGGTGTTGTTCACTTCGCTCGGTGCCGCCCTCGCCACGCTCATCTGGGGGACCCATGATTCGAGAGAGAGTCCCGTGAAACAAATCGGCTGGCTCCAATCCAGCAGTGATTCACTTAAGCCGATGCCGGAGCATCCGTTTGATCGTCCACCCTCCTGGCTGTTGTCCCCCGAGGTCTTGGCTGCCGTCTTGATGACCGCAACCGCAATTATCTTGTTTACATTCTTTTGGTAACAAACGTGGAGAATTCAATGAGTTCACGAGCAGAAACCGAATATCGATACGAAAAACTAACTTGGCCCGATATCAACGATGCGATCGAGATGGGCCAGGTTTGCATTGTGCCCTGCGGCGCCGTCGAACAGCATGGTCCTCATCTACCGCTGGACGTCGACTTGGTTTGTCCAATGGGCATCGCGAAAGGGGCCGGAGAACTCATCCCCGATAAAATGCTGGTGCTGCCGATCGTCGCCTATGGCTATACCGGTCACGTGATGGATTTTCCCGGTACGATCAACAGCGATTACCAAAACTACATGAATCACGTTTTGGATATTACCAAGTCGCTGGCTTATCACGGCTTCAAGAAGATCATCTTGCTCAATGGGCACGGCTCGAATATGCCAAATCTGAATCTGGTCGCGCGGCGAACGAATTTAGAGACCGACGCGGAGTGTGTTCTTGCCGCGTGGTGGCATTTGTTGACGGTGGACAAAGATTTCATGCCGAATTGGCGGGAGAGTAAATTTCCAGGCGGTTGTGCACATGCCTGCGAGCTGGAGACGTCGCTGTACTTATATCTCGATGAAGAGAACGTCCGCAAGGATAAGATCAAGAACGGCACGATCTCGTTTAACGAAGAAAACAGTCCGTTCAACTATGTCGATCTTTTGGAGCAGGGTCCGGCGACAGTTGTATCTTGGACCAGCAGCTATTCGGACAGTGGAGTGCTAGGGGAGGCGGAGTTGGCGACCGTCGAAAAGGGCAAAGCGGCGTACGACGAGGCCGTGAAGCACCTCGTCAATCTCGTATCCTGGTTTAAGGACCGCCCCAAGGACGAACGGAAAAGTCGACACCGCAAGCCGCCCACCATGCCAATGCCATGGGGACAACATACAAGCTGACGATAGCCGGTTTCACTCAAATGTTGGGATGGAAAGTGGAAATCGCAGCGAACTCGCGCTATACTGACCAGTTCAAGTCGCCTAATACAGATCGCCCAATTCAGATCAGCGTAAAACAACGGGAAACGACGATGACCAAATCGAATTCTTCGCGCCGCGACTTCCTGAAGTCGACGACGGCTGGCATTTTGGCGACTGGAGTGGCTCCGGCAATTCTTGCCGCTGCCGACAAATCCGGCAGCAAGCCGAAGGTAATCGGGCCGGAGGGGCATCGCTACGAAGTTCATCACGATTGCATGGAAGTCCCCAAAAACATTCGGTGGCAAGACACTCACGGCGTTGCCGTGGATTCGGCAGGTCTGGTTTACGTTAAACACCGCACGAAGACCGTCGAGGTAATGGACGCGGTAGTAGTTTTTGACGCCAAGGGAAAATTCGTCCGGTCGTTTGGCAGAGAGTTCCACGGTGGCGGGCACGGGATTGACATTCGCCAGGACGGCACCGAAGAGTTTTTGTATCTGTGTGACAACAAAGGCTACATCGCGAAAGCGACGCTGACCGGCGAGATCGTTTGGAAGCAAACGGCTCCCAAAGTCGATGTCTACGAGGGAGCGGCTCCGTTCGTCCTGAAGAGCGCTGGGAAGTACGGCAAGGGGAAGAAGTTTAGCCCGACAAACATCGCGTTCGCTCCCGACGGCGGGTTCTATGTTGGCGATGGCTACGGTTCGCACTACATTATTCGCTACGACAAAGACGCCAAGGTAGTCAGCTATTTCGGCGGTCCGGGTTCCAAACTCGGGGAATTCCAAACTCCGCACGGCCTCTGGTGGGATGACCGACCTGGACGCGAGCCGGCTCTGGCAGTCTGCGATCGCGCCAACGCGCGACTGCAATACTTTAACGCGGACGGCGAGTATCTAAGCGTCGTTAATGATCTATTATTCCCGGCCGACATCGACACGCAGGGCGAACTGATGCTCGTTCCCGATCTGCATGCTCGGATAACTTTGCTGGGCAAGGACAACCAAGTGATCGCGCAATTGGGTGACGATCCCGAATGGCGCAAACAAGTTTTGGCAGACAATTTTGCGATGCGATCACAACCGGCGCGATGGGAGAACGGTCGATTCATCCATCCCCACGATGCCTGCTTTGACCACTCGGGAAATATCTACGTAGCCGAGTGGGTCGCGACGGGACGAGTCAATTTCCTGCGGCGCGTCGGCTGAGTTGATTAACTCAGCGGCAGCGGAAACGCCGTTGGACGAATATGTTTTGTGCAAATTCTTATGGCCGTTCGTCTCGACGGAACGCAGGACTTTGTCGAGCGCTGCGGGGTTCAGTTGATGCGTTGTGGTGTCGAGTTTTAGCATAAGGATATTTTTCTGCAGCACTTGCTTCCTTCGGGAGAGCACAGTGGTCCGCGTCTCGTCAATTCTACTCTACTGGCGGGGCCCGAGTGGCCGCATAAATGCCATTAACAACAGCAGCCCTCCTACTCCGAAGCCCCACGGGGAAATGAAACCTTCTGACGCCGCGTGGATCGAAAGCCCAAGCACTACTATTGCTGTACCGAACTTGAACCATCTCGGAAAGCGTGTCCACGCGTCTAACATCTGGTCTTCCTAAATGCCGAGGAGGTTGGCCTGTTTCAGAATTCGGTCCTGGTGAAATAGTATTCTGGAATAGGTTATCTCACGCGAGCGATCATTGGCAAGAGATTTTCCCCTACCGCAGGGCCCTGCACGAGGATTCAACGGTTGAATCTCAGACTGTGTGGCGTTTAGCGAGGATAGAACTTGCTGCATCGATCGTCGCAAGTTGCAGCTCGTTGACTTAGAATGATTATGTTTAGCCAATAGTCGTACTGCCAACGCTAGAGGAAACTCTTTTGGAGTATTTTCGATGAGTGAAGATCTGGATTTTCTGAAACACGTCGTAACTCGGCGACAACTCCTGCGCCGCGGCGCCGCGGGTATTGGCTCGTTGGCGTTGAACTCCATGCTGGCTCCAGATGCTTTCGCGGAGCGAGTCAAGGAGAACGGCCCGCACTTCGCACCGCAAGCGAAACGCGTCATCTTCCTGTTCATGAACGGCGCGCCTTCACAACAGGATTTGTTTGATTACAAACCAGTGATCGACGAACAGCACGGCAAGGAACTGTTTAAGACGTACGACGAGAAGACGAAGAAGTGGAGCGACGGTGGGTTCGTCGAGAAGACTCAGCGACTTACTGGCATGACGGCGGGCCAGAAATCATTCCCGCTTGCCCGCTCTAAATGGAAATTCAAACAACACGGTGAAAGCCGAGCTTGGATTAGTGAAATTCTACCGCACACCGCGACGATCGCGGATGACCTTTGCTTTATCAAATCGATGCACACGGAGGCGATTAACCACGATCCCGGAGTAACATTTTTCCAAACTGGTCATCAACAACCGGGCAGGCCCAGTATGGGCGCTTGGATGAGTTACGGGTTGGGAACTGAAAACGACAATTTACCCACCTTTTGTGTCCTCATTTCCAATGGCAGCGGTCGTCCTGGCAGTCAGCCCGTTTACACAAAACTATGGAGTAGTGGCTTTTTGCCGAGTGTTCATCAAGGAGTTCAATTCCGCGGTGGCAAGACTCCCGTTCTCTATTTGAACAGTCAGCCCGGTGAGACGGTCGAATCTCGCCGTCGCATGATCAATCGCATCGAAGCTCTGAATAAGCTTCAGCAGGAGACATTTGGAGACCCAGAAATTGCCACTCGGATCGCCCAATACGAGATGGCGTTTCGCATGCAGCTATCCGTTCCCGAGGCGACCGACATCAGCAAAGAGCCTAAGCACGTCCTCGATGCTTATGGACCCGAATGCCAAACTCCCGGAAAGTTTGCTGCCAATTGTCTGCTGGCTCGCCGACTCGCCGAACGAGGAGTGCGGTTTATTCAGTTGTACCACCGCGGTTGGGATCAACACGGTGGATTGATTGCCGCTTTGCCGAAACAATGCAAGGACGTCGACCAACCGCAAACGGCGCTGATCAATGATCTAAAGCAGAGAGGTCTGCTAAAAGACACGCTGGTGATTTGGGGAGGTGAATTTGGTCGTACATCATACAGTCAGGGCGGGGCAGGGGAGGCCGCCAACGGCCGCGATCACCACCCGCGTTGTTTCACCTATTGGATGGCGGGCGGCGGTGTAAAGTCCGGTATGACTTACGGCGAAACCGATGACGTCGGCTACAACATCGCCAAGGATCCCGTTCACGTCCACGATTTCCAAGCGACCGTGATGCACTTAATGGGAATCGACCACGAACGCCTGACTTTCAAATATCAGGGAAGACGATTCCGCTTGACCGACGTCCACGGAGAAGTCGTGAAACCAATTGTTTCCTAGGCTGAACCACACTTCTGGAAAGAACACCCTGAAGGGTACGAACATGCGTTACATTTGCTTGACGGTGTCGCTAGTATTTAGCGCTGCGATTGCTTACGGCGTAGAACCCGTCTCGTTCAATAAAGACATTCGACCGATTTTCGCCGATCGCTGTTTTTCCTGTCATGGTCCCGACTCGGCAGCTCGTGAAGCGGGTCTCCGTTTCGATCGCGAGGAAGTTGCCAAGAGCCCGCTCGCCGAAAGCGGGAAAACTGCGATCGTTGCCGGAAAGCCAACCGAGAGCGAAATGATTGCGCGGCTCATCCACTCCGATCCGGATCAGATGATGCCACCGGCAGACTCGAATTTGAAAGTCTCTAAGTCCGAGATTGAATTGATCCGCCGCTGGATTTCCGAGGGAGCGAAATGGGAACGCCATTGGGCCTTTATTCCGCCGACCAAAATCTCCCCGCCGACTACGAAAAACGCGACCTGGCCGAAGAACGAGATCGATAACTTTATCCTTCAACGGCTCGAATCGTTGAATCTGAAACCAACTGCACAGGCCGACAGGCAGCATTGGCTGCGGCGAGTGACATTTGATTTGACTGGACTTCCGCCGACTCTTACAGAACTGGACACCTTTCTCGCCGACAAATCGGACGCAGCCGACGAGACAGTCGTCGATAGGTTGCTTGCTTCAACTGCATTCGGACAACGGCTGGCGCAAGAATGGCTCGACATTGCTCGCTACGGAGATACCGATGGACTTTTCGAAGATCACCCGCGATCGATGTATCCTTGGCGGGATTGGGTCGTCGACTCGTTTAACAATAATCTTCCCTACAACGATTTCATTACCTGGCAGCTGGCAGGAGATTTGCTTCCCAATGCGACCGTTGAGCAGCGAATTGCGACGGGATTCATCCGCAATAACCCGACGTCGAACGAGGGTGGGATTATCGACGAAGACTATCGCATAAAGTATCTGATCGAGCGAGTGAACACGACGGCAACCGCCATGATGGGATTGACCCTCGAATGCGCTCAGTGTCACGATCACAAATACGACCCGATGACTCAGCGAGAATACTACCAGTTTTCGGGGTTCTTCAATAGTTTGGTCGGTAACGGGAACACCAAAGGTACGGCGGCGCCGACGTTGCGGAGTCTGACACGCGAACAGGAGACGCGAATTCCGGTGATCGAAAAGAAGCTAGCCGAAATCGATGTGACGTTGAAGTCCACGCCAGAGCAGTTAACCGCGGACTTTCAACACTGGATGAAGGAGTTGGACCAACCCGTACAATGGACTCGTCATGCATTGCTGACAAACGCGGATGTGCGGGAAGTGGACGGCTGGTTAGTGGCGATCAAGAGTCCGCCAAAGCCGGACGTCCAACTGGAAAAGTCTCAAATGCACGGCCGATTCGTCCGCCTCGAACTTCCTAAAACGCACACCGGTTTCCTGACGATTTCCGAGGTGCAAGTTTTTTCCAACGGTAAGAATATCGCTCGAGCAGGCAAGGTGAGGCAGTCGAGTGTCGATTTCAATTCGCCAGCTTCCAATGCGGTAGACGGTAACCACGACGGCCGCTTCGGTTCGTGTTCCTGCACAAAGTTGGAGCCGAACGCATGGTGGGAAGTTGAT
>JBLHLE010000423.1:0-6522 GCA_047620805.1 Pirellulaceae bacterium | reverse complement strand
AGTTGTCGACTGCTGTCGCCGCTTCGCGGCTATTTGGAGATCGGGACTCAAATCCCTTGGGCTTACGCCCAAGGCTACATGCTGTCGTCGCTTCGCGACTATCAAAATTCGCAACTAATCTGGACGCCGGAAAATACTCTGCCAAAAAAGTCCTTGAGATGTACAATCACTTCAACGACGCTAATCAACATTTCGCCATTCTGAGCCGAAACAACTAGCCAACCTGGGCTGCGGAAAAATTGACTTCTCACGACTATCATTGCCGACTACTTTTTCGCCAGAGTAACGCTGACCGAGCGGCGATGCCCCGTTTGTTCCACGTTGCCAGCCTCGTCGGTGGCTATCGCAATGACGTTGGTAGTAGTGGCGGATAACTCGGCGCGCCAATCGACCACGCCGGCAATCTGCGGCGAACAGTCTGCCGCCTGCCCGTTTATGGTGACGGAAGTGATCGTCCCATTATCATGGGAGATACCGGTGATGATCAGCTTGTCTTGCTCCTTTCGCAGGCTCGTAATGATTGTGGCTGGCGCCAGATCGTCAACTGGATCGAGCAGAGTCGGCCAGTCAACATTTGCGACTTCGGCCACGACCGATTCGTCGCCCGTGAGCGGTGGCTCTTGGCGGTACTTGTTCCCATCGGCAAGGATGTTCTTGGCGCTGGTGCTGACGATCTTGGCGTGACGTCCCGGGCCGTAGTAGTCGTGCAAATAGTAAGGCACGCCTTGATCGACGAATTGAATGCCTCGCGTCTGGCCGCCGCGATTGAAGAGCGGCCGACGCTCGTAGGATTTGGACCACGAAATATTGCGAAAGTGGCTCTCTGCGCGGCCGGTGAGATTGTTATCACTCATCTGGAAGACGGGACTTCCCTGGCCGCCACCCGAAAAATCATCGACTGTCAGACCATCGACGGTGATCTGGCCAACCTGCGAACTGGCGTCGTCCATGCCGCGATTGAACGGCTCGCCGCCCGCCCGTGTTAGATGCACATTGCGATACACCTGGTTGTCGAACGCGGGTCGATAAACTCCGTACGATACGCGATCAATACGCAGGCCGTCGATGAGCATCGACGGACTTTGTGGACGGAACGCGTAGTGGGCTTCCCAGATCTTGAAATTGCGAATGATGTGAGGATGTTGCGTGTCCGGACCGGTCCAGTCGATGCCATTGATCCGGTCGAGCATTTTCTGGTCGTTGACTGACGTATCTGGTTGCGAACTGCCGTTGCAGGCCACGACCATGCCGGCTACCCCTTCGGTGTGCGATTCGTTGTCTTCGAACCGCCAATTGGGAATCGTCCGCACGTCAACTTCGCGCGTCTTGCCGTCGGGCATCCTCACGCCGAGCGTGCTGTTGAAATATTTGGAGTGTTGCATGTCATAGCGGAAACCATACTGGTCGTTTTCGCAGGCCACGTTGCGGACGATCGTGTTGCGGCCATTGGCCCACCAAAACGCTGCACCGTCATTCTGATCGAAGGCCAAAACCTGCTTGGGAAGCGACTTGGCTGCATAAGACTGCACACCCAGATTGCGATCCAATAGGTTGTAAACTTCTGTGCCGTCTTCCATGAAAAACCCGTGGCCGACGCTGCGGTAACCCACGCAGTCGCGAACCACCAGGTACTCGGTGCCGTGAATCGTCACCCAGCGATTGTGCGAATCGACGATGGAGACGCCCAGCACCTGGCTGCCGCGCATCGTGTCTCCCACCAAGTGAAAGTGAATCGCGTAGCGGCCGAGCATTCGTTCCTTACCCAAGTGAGCGAATCGAGCGTAGCTGATGCCGCCTTGGCTGTACGCGTGGTACATCGTGTGACCGCGGACGCCCGCCGGATCGGCGCTCTCGACGATCACGTTGCGCGATAAATTGGCGACTTCGCTACGGAATTCGCCCGTGCCGTAGTGTTCCCGCTCCAGCGGCTTGTCGAGCCGGATAGTCTTCCCGTCAATGCCTGTGATCCGACGCTCTTCCGTGCCCATCACGCTATTCCCGTCTCGATACGATCCGCGTCTTGGGCCCCGCTTCGAGCCGGTCACAATCAGTTCGTCGCCGACTCGCCAACCAGTAACGGTTTCGTCGAGCGTGACCGAGGCGTCGCCAGGCTGCGCCGTTGCGCCGAGCTTAACCCATGTGCGGGAGAGTGGCGCGCCGTGCAGTTCGAGTCGCGCCGAGCAGCAGATGAGCGCCGGCGCGTCTTCCTTGTCGAACCCTTCCAGATAATGGAGCCGAATGCGAGCCGTATGTTCGGACGGAATGGGAGATTCCAATGTGCCGATTTCCAGCGTCGGCATTTTACCTGGTTGCTCGCCTTGCGGTTCACCGGCCGGATTCACGCCAGGCAAGTCACAGGCGAAGCCGTCTTCGCTACACGTGTCGCTGTCTTGCACTTTCACCAGTGCCGCGTTCAATTCCGTATCGCGATCGCGGGCGAAACGCAACGTCCCCACCACCTGTACCAGCCGCAGCACGTCCTTCTCGACCACGTCGTACTCGACGGTCGTGCCCCGCGAGACGAGCACGCGATCGTTGGCCTTCGGCATCCGCCCATCCTGCCAAGTCAGCTTGTCCGACCATCTGCCGTCTCGCACGGTGCTTGCATCAAATTTCAAATGTTTTGAGTGGTCGTGTTCGTGGGCCCGAACGTCCACTGCCCAAAGAGCACAGACAGCAGCCGTGACAAGCAGAAAGTGTCGTAAAGCCTGCATCGCTTTGTCTCCCAAACCATCCGTGACAGTTTTGAATTGTGAAATCTGACGTTGTTCATATGCATCGACTCCTGAAATCGATTCAGGCACTGGAACAGCCTAACCGACCCGTCATTCGTTGTACATCACATTCGGCCTCCGCTCCTAGACTGCGAAACTATCGCCTGGAATCGCCACACGACAAGCAGTTCGCCGCCAATCACTGTTGCTCGCTGCCAAACGTGTGGTTCCACACCCGGCGGCCAAATCAACTCGACAACGACCTCTATGACGCAAACTAACCGAATCGCAAAGGTCACAAGCCGCCCCAATCCCCTTAGTTCTCGTTGACAGAACGGTTGGCCACGGGCTAATACGAACTCCATGCCTTGGATGCTTGGTAGGAACAGAGCTATGGTGTGCGGCGCAACACGCGGACGATGCCCAAGATGGCAGCTGCCAGTAAGCCACCAATCAAGCCAACGGTCGCGCAGAACAAACCATAGGTAAGGTAGAATTGAACAGCGGCATTTCCACCGGAAAGAATGAAACACAGCGTCATGCCGAATCCTGCGCCAATGGCCGCCGCAAGGCCAACGACTCGCGCTGTGAACCTTGTCCAAGTTGGAACATGCATACAACTAGCCGCGCGTTACGGAAGTTTGTTACGTCACCGCCTTGAACGAAGCGGGTGACTCTGGCTTGCCAAACAGTTTACCAACAAAAGCCTGCGTGGCGAAACATCGAAAGCGGGCCGCAGGCCTCAGCGGCAAAACTATCGCCTGCCTCTAGCAAAGGCCGTTGAAAGTGCAGTGGCAAGCCTCCGACACTTTTGTGACTTCCAGTAATCTTCCCGCCCAAACGTGCGTTTCTCAGACTGGGGTTTGTGACCTTGAGAGTAGTCGCCGCTCTAAAACCCCAGCCGTCGCCTAATTTCAGAAAAACCGACGGAGAACTCCCCTGCTCAGTTCGTTTTTAGGAACCGACAAATCGACGGCCTAAAAACAAGCTGAGCGGGGAGGTAACGCGTGGAGCGCTCGCCGTTGCTAATTTCGTGGCGAAACACTCGTTGCTGCCGGCTTGCCACGAACGACTCGACATGATTTGCCGTGCATGTTGATCCATTCCAATGTACAACAGCGTTGTGGTTCTTCTGCCGTTGCTGAAGGTGACATCTTCCCGCCGGGATACGCGATCCACTTCCGAGCCGACAATCAACTCTTCTTTCGTTGATGTTCGATTCCCACTTCGTTGACCAGACCAATCTTTCGAATCTGAGGTTTCGCTATGAATTCCTTGCTCGTTGTTATTGCAAGACTAGTTTCGTTTCCACGACAGCATAATTCACGAGCGATTGCGTTCGGCGTGATTACGCTGTGGTTGACGTTGACGATTTCGGTTGCTACCGCCCAGTGGCAGGAAATGCCAGTGCCCACTTTTTGGGAACGACAACACGGCGGACCACTGGAAGGCGATCACAACGGGTATGCGTGGTACCGCTGCTTTTTCAAAGTGCCGGCTGCCTGGCAGGACCGTGAACTGACGCTTTCTCTGGGGGCGATAGACGATTGCGACCAGTCGTATTTTAACGGCCGACAAATCGGTGCGTTGGGAACGGTCAAGCCTTACCAGACGGCCAGTTCATTGCGGCGGCAATACAAAGTTGCCTCCAAACTGGTCAAACCCGGCCAGTGGAATATGATCGCAGTCCGTGTGTACGACGGCGGAGGCGGTGGCGGGATCTGGCAGGGACCGATCGAGATCCGCGCCGCGGCGAGCACAATCCAGCTCGCGGGTACGTGGCAGTTTCGTGTCGATGACGAGCCATCATTCGCGACGCCGCCAACAGCAGGACTCGAAGCCGTCGCCAGTGCATTCGCAAAAAAAGCCGGCCAGAAATTTGGCCAAGTCCTCGACTTCGGATCGTTGCCAGGCACGAAGTTGCTGAACTGGGACGGCGATGATTTCTCACCCCGCATGCGCGCGGGGATTCATAAGTTCCTTGATCGCAAAACAGTTGAGTCAGTAGATAAACGGTCGGAATACTGGCAACGCGACACGTCGTCTCCGCTGGCGTATGAAAAGTCGATCGCACAGAACCGAGCCCGGTTGACCCAGTACATCGGCGCAACGGATGCGTTGGTGAAAGGCGATTGGTCGATGCAGGGCGTCGGACAAGATCAGCCCCGCGAGGTGGCCAAGACAGCGGCGTACACGATCTCCGAGGTGAAATGGCCTGTGCTTAATCCGATCGCAGATCGCAGCCAGGACGCCGCGGTAAAGCAGAACTGGCCACAACTCAAAGGGCCGATCGAGGTGTTTGGCGAAGGACTAATGCTGACGCCCACAAGCGGTAAAGTAAAAGGCTACGTAATCGCAATGGGGGATGCCGGTCAGACGCCGGAACAGTTGGCCGGACTGTCCGACGGCGTGCCGAGCGAATCTCAGATGGCGCGGCGGCTGGCAGAAAACGGCTTCGTCGTGATCGTGCCGGAACTGCTCAACCGCAGCAATCAGTTTTCGAAGGCAGCCGGTGGCAACGAGCGAACGCATCGTGGATGGATTTATACACCGGCGTTCGAGATGGGCAGGCACACCATTGGCTACGAAGTGCAAAACGTACGCTCCGTCGTGGGCTGGGCGAAACGGCAAGCTGCCGATGCCCACGTGGCAGTCGCCGGTTATGGCGAAGGCGGACTCATCGCGATGTACGCCGCCGCCGTGGATACTCGCATCGATGCCGCGCTGGTGTCCGGCTATTTTGCTCCCCGGGAGGCGCTGTGGACCGAGCCCCTCTATCGAAATGTCTGGGGGCTGCTGCGCGAGTTCGGCGATGCGGAGATTGCTACGTTGATCACACCCCGCCCACTGGTTGTCGAGTATAGCCGAGGACCAGAATTCGTCCGCAACACCACAAACACCGGTCCCGGAAAGTTAACCACATCGACACTGCTGAACGTACAACTTGAGTTTGCCCGAATCGATACGCTGACCAAGCCCGGCTTTGGCAAGCGAACCCTGATTCGCGGCGAGGGCGACGAGCCAACGGCTTTTGGGACGCAGGTCGCTTTGGAAAAACTGGCGGAAGCGATCGGCAGTGATTCGCGAATGGAACTATCTGAACTCAAACCGAGCGACGCGCGGGACCGATTCGACCCCAGTCTACGCCAGCAGCGATTGGTCAAGGCGTTGGAGAATCACACGATGCTGCTATTACGCAACAGCGAGTACGCTCGAGACGATTCGATTCTGTCGCAGCTACCAACTAACTC
This sequence comes from Pirellulaceae bacterium, assembly GCA_047620805.1. Classification (GTDB taxonomy): domain Bacteria; phylum Planctomycetota; class Planctomycetia; order Pirellulales; family Pirellulaceae; genus JBLHLE01. The sequence goes on along the minus strand of JBLHLE010000423.1, from coordinate 557 downwards.
ACTCGATTCCTATGAAACAACGTCGGAGAAACTCCGTCGCCAATTGCGTTACGAGCATATCGGCTGGCTCGATGAACCGTTGTTGAAAGATTTGAATGTACGAACGCGGAAACTGTACGACGAGCCGACATGGACCGGATATCATGTGGCAATCGACGTCTGGTCGGACGTATTCGCCTGGGGCATCCTTTGTTTGCCGAAGGATATCAAGCCCAACGAGCGGCGTCCCGTGGTGGTCTGCCAACACGGGCTCGAAGGACTGCCACAGGACACGATCCAAAAGAACTCCAGTGGGTATCAATACTACAAATCATTCGCGGCGAAGTTGGCTGAGCGTGGATATATTACTTTCGCCCCCCACAACCTCTATCGCGGTTCAACCGAATTTCGCCTCATGCAGCGGAAGCTCAACCCGTTGAAGGCATCGCTCTACTCGGTGATTACGCCGCAGCATTCGCAGATCATCAACTGGCTGGAAACTCTGCCGTTTGTCGACAAGGATCGCATCGGATTCTACGGATTGAGTTATGGCGGTAAGACAGCCATGCGCGTTCCGG
>JBLHLE010000422.1:0-6543 GCA_047620805.1 Pirellulaceae bacterium | reverse complement strand
TTGCTCGGGCGATACATGCCCCATGACGCCCAAGCTATCTCGCAACCATTGATCGCGAATGTACTGAGCATCAATCTCCTGACCGAGCGAGGGATGAATCCAGGCATCGCCGTTTCCACCGCGCAAGATCAGTTCATCGAAGATCTGCACGTCGGTATCGCCAAACAAGGGGAATTCAAGTTTGTCCGTTCCATACTCATCGCGGAACAGCAATCGCATGTTGTGTTTGGGCCGAGTTGTGGAGCGACTAGCATTCCCTTGAAGCCGGATACCTGCATTGACCTTGCTTGACTCGCCGCCAGGAAAATCGAATAACTCGACAGTCACATCCCGTTCCCACTCTCGGCCAACTTGTTGAGTGTTTGCGTAAATCCCTGTCGTCGGATCCCAAAACTCGGCGTTATCGATTGTGAGCGACATGACGGGATGAGTCTGAAGCGCAGCGGTAATCTGATCGCTGAACCTCGGATCCGTGACAATGCGTTGGTCCATCTCGTAGTCTGCTGGAACCGGGCCCCAGACACTTGGAAATCCAACGGGATTCGCAGGTTGTTGTATCACGTCGTCAACAAAGATATACGTGTGCGCGTCGACGTTCGATTCCTGGTAGCCCGCTTTAAAAGCCACCGCACGAAGCACAGTCGTTGTGGTGATATCGATCGGCTGACTATACACCGTACCTGCTGCCAGCGTCGGACGATCGCCATTGGTCGTGTAAACAATGGTCGCAGCAGTCGTGTCAGACGATATCTCGACTTGAAACGCCGAGCTGTAATATCCTCGGTCCACTGAGAAACGCGTATCTTCAACAAACCCTAGAAACGATTCGTTGTTAATTTCGCCCGGCGTTAGTTGTCCAAAATAGCGATTCTCTGTTCCCGTTATCGTAGTTGCAGAAATGGACGGCCGAAACAAAACGTCGCTGTTATCTACTGCCGCATTTAGCAGATGAACACTGAGCACGTTTGCACCCTGTACCAATTCGCCAAGCGAACTCGAAATATCAAACGTAGCGAACACAAGTGACTCAGAACCCCCGCGTGAACTTAACGCGACCGAATCGAATGCAGTGACAACTGGCGAGTTTTCACGCAGAACTTCGACGCCGTTTAGATACGCGACAAATCCGTCGTCGTACTGCGCGTGAAAGTCGAGATAATCTAATAGTGTTGGGTCTTGATCCACATCAAAGCGATACCGCAGGTAGGCAGAACTCTGTTGCTCGAACATCTGTGACTTGAGATCGATACCGAACTGGGCACCCAAACCTCCGCCACCCAGGGGCGAATCGCCGTTGAATATCGACGCCACATTCGAAGCGCTGAGAGGGCCATCGAATATCGACATATCGTCCATCAACCCGGCGAAGTCTCCCCAGTTGTCGGTCCCCGGTCTAGCGATCCCAAAAGTTAAAGGGGAAGAGAAACTGCTATCGAGATTGCCTCCAAATGCGCTGAGTGCCTGTACCAAGGCACCATCCACGAAGATTAAGACCTCATTGGCGTGATCTCGATCGTAAGAAACGGCCAGATGATGCCAAGCGTCGTTGGTGATTCCCCCCGCAGTTGTGACAGTTGAATCGGCGTCTTGCGAGTCAATATATAACTCGATACTGCCGGCCTGAGTCCCCAATTCAAAGTTGTCGTTTTCAGCAGTTGAGGAATGGGCGACGAGTACATTGTTCGCTGCATGATTTGTGGCACTGGCTCCGTCGACTGTCCGTTGAAACCACAGCGACACACCGAACGAGTCGGCAGTTGTCAATTCGTCGACGACGCCAACATTGACGTAGTCGTTGTTGCCGTCAAACTGCAGTGCTTCCCCAAAACGTCCTGCACTGCCAGTCGTGACAGTCGCCCCGACAACAGCTCCGTCCAGACCGCCAGCCGCGTCTGGAGTCGTCGCGCCGCCACCTTCGGTAACGTCAAACGGCCAGTATCCAATCAAAGGCGGAAAGGCGTTGCCGTCTTGCCCAGCAGCAAAATGCTCGTTGATACTTGCGGCAGAAAGAACGCCCGTGTAGATCGCTACTTCGTCGACCACGCCATCGAAATACTGTCCCTCGCCGATGAACGCGCTGTCGGCGAATAGCGTATCCTGTCTGGCCGAACCAATTCCGTTATCGCCAGTGTGAACTGGAATTTCACTCAACGAAGAAACAACTTCCTCAGATATCTTCTGGCCGTTGACGTACCCGAACAGCTGATCGGCATCGCTGTCGAACGTCATAACGGCATGGTAGGTCGTTGCCGAAGTAACCGGTGTACTAACCCAATGGCCATTGCCGTTCTCGTAGGCGCCCATAAACAGTTGGTCATCGTACAAGTACAGATTGAAGCCGTTAGAACTTCCTCCATCCTCCCAAAGAATCTGATGTTCGCCACTTCCCGCAGCTGGAACAGCGTCCGCATTAAACCAAAGCTCTATGGAGCGTTGCTGCGTCGCGGAGCTAATATTTCCCAGCAAGTCGTGATCGGGAATGTGAATAAAGTCATCTACGCCGTCGAGACGAATGGCCTGATTCTCGCTGGCCCCAGTTAACGACGCTTCGCCCCGCATGCTGCCAACTCCGGCAACCGACAACGAGAGACTGTTGAGGCTGCCTCCCACACCACCAACGAAATCGTCGGTTGCGATAGCCCGATTCGCGGCGACTCCACTCGTCTCACCGAGACGCCAATAAGCGATAGGTGAATCCCGTTTGATTACGTCAAAGTAACGCGGCACGACCGTGTCGTACCCCACGGTACCATTCCCCGTTTGCCAGGCAGTGTCGACAAAGGCGGGATCGACCCAGGTAGTCCCCAACGAATCGTCACTCGGCACAAAGACTTTGAATCCCGAATCTGCATCCAATAGGTCAGCGTGCTGAAGCAACTCGGCGAAGCCGTAGGAAACGTCCTCCTTCTGCGGCGGGAAGGCGGGGGCATACTCGTGAGCGACCGTCAGATCGGGCTCAACCAATGCCAGGTACTCGCCATTGCCCGACAACTTGAAGTTGGTGTGCAGCTCTTCATCTGGATCCGTTCGGTCTTTCCCCGAGGCAAATAGGATCAAAAAGTCACCCGAGTCCAACGCGACCGCGGGCAGAGTCCACTTCCCCAAATCGGCAGCGTCGTCGGTCAAATGCCAACCAGCTAAATCGACGGAATCCGAGGTCGGGTTACTCAGTTCAATCCAATCCGAATCATCGCCATCTTCGTCTGCGAGGGACGTGTCGTTGACCGCTAAGAATTCGCTGATGATCGGCGTCGTTGCAAGCAAACAACGCGTCTCCAAAATCTCGAGCGACATACCGAGCCGGCGACCGCTTCCTCTTCTCGGTGGGAGACGTGGCTTTCTCATTTCAAACCTGAAATTTTCGTCGCGTTGGAGAACCCACGCGAAGGTGCGAAGTTACAAATGCCCAGAAGACATAATGTTCCACTGTAACCGCTATTTTTCCGCGACTCTAGCGAATCGCCACCTTATTGTCGAAAACCAAGCCCGTTGCGCCAGATCACCGCAATTTGAGATTGCAGAGATATCAGATTGCAGAGATATCAGATTGGCACAGATATCAGATTGCAGAGATATCAGATTGGCACAGATATCAGATTGGCAGAGATATCAGATTGGCACAGATATCAGATTGGCAGAGATATCAGACCGCCGCCACGAAGCTCGCAAACCGAGTGTCCAATCCTACAGAACAACTAATTGTTGTCGTAGCCTTCACAAGAACCAAACCGAATAGTTGGGCGACTCAGATTCCGAGTTCACTCAGATACCGAGTTCACTCAGATATTTGGCGAGTCGGCCTATCACTTCGCCTGTAGTTGTTTTAGTACCGCTTTGCGTTGCGCGGAAGTCAGAGTACTTGCGAGATGCGCCATCAGCGGCGGCAGCTTCCCAGCACACATTCGATTGGCGAGCTGTTGCAGTTGTCCAGTCAAGAGTTCTGCGTGACTGACCTTTGCTTCATATTGGTGAGGCCAAAGCTGACGGTTGGGCTTAATGTACTTTTTCGCCTGCAACCGCTCCAATAGCTTCTGAACTGTCGCTATTTGCGACGGTCCAACCGCGGGGTATATCTCTTCCGCAATAACGCGTACGGATGCTGTTTCGTGGTCCCACAGAACTTCCAAAATGTACAATTCGGTCTCGGTCACATCTTTCGTCACATCTTTCGTCACACGTCCCATCTTCTCTGTCCTTTCCTTGAGATAACATTACTCGTTGAATTATCGAAGTTTTAGATTAACAGACGCTTTGTCTTTTCGGCAAACAATTAGTTGAATTAGATTACTTTACCACTGCGTAAAATTAACCTCTTCTTGCGGGTAATTACGATTCTCCGGCAAATACAATTGTTCGCGACATATCGCGAGTGAAACTATCCAAATAGCCTATCAACTCATCTCGCGAGATGGACATAAGTTTATTAAGGTATTCCTTGTCCGACCAAGCCTTGCCGTGAAAAGTAAGTCTTTCGCTTGCCGCTTCAGTGTAGTCGTCCGGACAGGGGTCGTGCATTTCGATCTCGCCGCGGACGGTGTCTCGCATGTATTCAAACCAATCGGGCGATCGAATTTCTTCGCCGCCGATTACTTCCCAGAAGGTGTCTGCAACAGCTTGGTGACGGTCAGAATTCGTTTGCGCGACCAATCCCCAATAACCGCCGTCAGGGCTGAGCGACAACGTGACACCAGGTGCATATGCCAACTGTGAACGCTCGCGAACAATTCGATTTAGCGGCGATCCAAGATTACCTGCAGTGATCAGATTATCGAGCAACGTAATCCGCAGGAAGTCGTCGCCACTCTCCTCAATCGTCGGCATCGGAAAGAGCATATAGACGATCGAATCGTCGTGGCCCGTGTTGATTACAGTCGTATCACCAGGCCGCCAAGCGGGCAATGGACCATAGTGAACAGGAGCTCGTCGCGTCTCCAATGGCACGTCTGGCAAACGATCGACTCGTTGAGCAACTTCTTCCAACACTTCCTCTTTCGTGAGGTTGCCCGCGACCATCAAAACACAACGGGAACGCGAGTATCCTTTTTCATGCGCTTTTCGCAACAGCTCGGGACTAATCGAATCCAATGACTCGTGCGAGCCAAGTTGATCGTGTCCCAACGGGTGTCCCGGCCACAACAGCGCGGGCATCTCACAAAGCGATTGACCAAAGGGCGACGAATACCATTCATCGATCTCCTGTCGAATGACTTCGCGCTCTGCCAAGATGTCTTCTTCGCGCAGCAAAGGCGCCGCAATCATATCCGTGAGAATATCGAAGGCATCCGTCCAAACTCGCTTCGGCACGTAGGCACTGTACGCTGTGTAGTTGTACCCCGTCTCCGCACTCGCATCGCCACCGTAGCGAACCAATCTCGCTTCCGTATCGCGATAGCCACCGGGATATCTTTCCGTTCCTCGCGACGGCAAATGTTCGAACCAGTGATAAATTCCGTGGGCACCAACGTCGTCATCGTCCGCACTACCGGTGAAGACCAGCCAATAGACTGAGACTGTTTTTACGGGGAGAGACTGAAAATAAATCGGGATGCCACCCGGTCCGTCCAATAATTCAAAGTTAACCATTTCAGAATCCATCACGAGGAGCGCCTACCCTTGTTCACGACGCGCTCATTATCTCTTTTCTCTCGTTGCTGACATCATAATCTGCCACTTCAGAAGGCTTTAAGGAAGGGGACTCAAACAATTTGCCACCAAATTGGATTCTCAACAACTCGCAAGCAGTCGATCGCAATCGGTGGCCGACAGACAAATACGACAACGTCGCAAAGCGCCAGCCCAAAGAATACAGCCCAAAGAATACAGAAGGCTGATTGTTGATTGTTGAAGTAAAGGAAGAGTGAAGGAGAGGCTTGGCGGCGAACGCTTCGATCGGCGCCCAGCGGAACGCGTTTCTCTAGCAATCTCATTTCGAGTCGGCGTGTATTCAATGGGATCACACATTCTTGACGGTATTTGCTGTCATTTTCGCCAATTCATCCTTAACTGCACGTTTTGCAGGAGATACCGCGCAACAGTTAAAGTTTGGCACGACGAGTGCATTACTTATATGGCAGTTAGCAACGGCGACTCGGGTCGCTGACGCTTGTCGATTTAATCTTGCAGTCGAAGGAAAATGTTATGAGACGGATCACTTTGAGTATGGCTGCGTTGGGTGTGTTAGCGATGTTCAGCACCGCGACGACAGCGTCAGATTTTTCGGTGTTCCTACGGCACTCGCTCAACACGCCCCAATGCAATGGCCACGTATATGCTCCGCCGGTAATGGCGCCACCGCGAAACTACCATAGCTATTCAAACCGAATTGCCCCGACCGTCAGTCCCGTTGCTCAGTATCGTGGTGAAGTCGATCGCCAACAATATCTACGCGCGTTTGAAAGGCGAGCGGCTGACCGCAGTCAGGTATATCAGGCATTGTACTCGCAACCAATCCGCCAGCCTGCACACGATCGTTTGGCAAACCAAATTCAGTACCAAACGCAGCTCGATCAGCAGCAACTGCGGTCTCTGGAACGTCAGCACGTC
>JBLHLE010000421.1:0-6544 GCA_047620805.1 Pirellulaceae bacterium | reverse complement strand
ATCGCATCGTACTCACTGCTGACACTAATGATTGCACAAGTTAGCGGCCTGAAGCCAGGAGAGTTCATTCATACTCTGGGTGACGCTCATCTTTACCTGAATCACATGGAGCAGGCCGAAACGCAACTCAGCCGAGATACTCGGCCGCTGCCAACCATGACGTTGGACCCCAGTGTGACATCTTTGTACGAATTTGATCGCCACCACTTTAAGCTGGAAGATTACGACCCGCATCCTCATATCTCGGCGCCGGTGGCCGTATGATCATTTCGCTCATCGTTGCGAAGTCTAAAAACAACGCCATCGGACTCGATGGCGATTTGCCGTGGCGAATCTCCGCAGACTTGAAACGCTTCAAGCGTGTTACGATGGGCCACCATCTGGTGATGGGCCGAAAGACGTTCGATTCGATCGGACGACTACTTCCCGGTCGGACCACCATTATTCTAACTCGCCAAGTTGATTTCGCCTGCGCAGGCGCTTTGGTCGCCCATTCGATCGATGAGGCTATTCACCAAGCCAGCGGCGATGACGAGATTTTTATCATCGGCGGCGCTGAGATCTATCGCCAAGCTCTACCTCAAGTGGAGCGTATCTATTTGACCTCCGTCGACTCGACCGTTAACGGCGACGTTTTCTTCCCAGCATTAGATGATCAGCAGTGGCGAGTCGTCGAAGAAAGCGAACATCCTGCGGATGAAAAGAACGAATATTCTCACCGCTATCAAGTTCTTGACCGCGCGACCGATTGAGTTAGTCGTGTTCGTTAAGATCTGCATGTTAAGTCAACCAACGAGTTCGCCTAAAACTCCTCGTTTAAGTTGTTCATTATTGGGTTGTGTGATTTTTTGAATATTAATGCTTGTCATTTGTTGTTGTTGAATTTCTACCGTAGAATCCAGCAGACCTGCATGGGCCCAATAAGACTCCACCTTTTCTGGCATTGCGAGGGTAACAACGATGAACATTAAATCACTTTCATGCGGTATTGTGACGGAACACGCGGACTTGTGTCGCGAGTTCTATTGCGACTTGTTCGGCTTCCAGGTCGTCTCCAACACCGAATGGTATATCCACTTGCGGTCGCCCGACGGTAAACACGAAATCGGATTCCTGCTTCCCAACCAGTTGACTCAACCTCGGTCGCTACACGGGGACTACACGGGGCGTGGAGTCTGGATCAATGTGGAAGTCGACGATCTGGAGCTTGCGCATCGCAAGGCATTGGAGCAGCTTGAATTCATTGAATTGAATCCGCGCGACGAGCCCTGGGGGGAACGGCATTTCATGGTTCGCGATCCGGCGGGCATGTTAGTCAACGTGCTGAAGAAGATCCCCAAAGTGGGGCACCATAGCCATTTGCCATAGATGGAGAATACTGCACGGCAACTTTTACTACTCAGCAACGCTGGAGCACAAATGGCTGAATCAAACTCTGGAAAAATTGGTTGGGTAGACTTTGCGGTACAGAACGCGGGTGAAGTACGCGACTTCTATAGCGCCGTCGTCGGCTGGGAATCACAGCCAGCCACGATGGGCGACTACGAAGACTACTGTATGCACCTTCCCGGTGATGAAGCCCCAGTAACCGGCATCTGTCACGCCAAAGGGGTGAACGCCAACCTGCCGCCGCAATGGATGATTTATGTCACGGTCGGCGACTTGGCCAGCAGCCTACTGCTAGTCATCGACAAGGGTGGAAAGGTTTTGGAGCAGCGCGGTGAAGGGCAGGGGGCGTTGGCGATTATCCAAGATCCAGGCGGAGCAATCGCGGCACTGTATCAAGAGTAACCTGTCAATCACTCAACTCAGCTGATACGCCAGGCAACGCGTGCCGAAATCGTAGTCCCGACTTGTAGTCGGCCAACTGGTATTGGTCCCAGCTGGTCCCGACGCGAAGCTGGTGCACGCGAAGGCTAGTAGGTTCGACCCGACTCCTCCGTCTGCAATCTGCGATTCCGCTAGTGTCTACTGTAACGATTGCGCCAATGAAATTGTCGCAAAGTAATAGCGAGTAACTGATTAATCGGACCTGTTCAAACCAACCTAATAATTCAATCGTGGATTGCCGTATAGTTTCAATGACGTCAATGACGTCCAGGGATGTCAATAGAACAGGCGACGGATCGCGACAGTTCGGCTGGGGAGGTCCGCTATGCTCAACTACGATGAACACAACTACGATGAACACAGCCATGACGAACACGGCTTTGACGGTCACAGCTTTGACGATCACACCTACCACCACGATTTTTTGGGTTACGGTTCCGAACTCGATGGCAAGGGGCTCGCAGACAAGGGGCTCGCAGGCAAGGGGTTGAAGGGCTATCTGTTGGCGATTTCTCCCTTCTTTGAGGACGACCTTTTTGATCAGGCAGTTATTCTTATCGTGCAGCACGATGAAGCGGGAGCAGTTGGGCTCGTCTTGAATCAACCGGCGGACGCTGAAGTCTTGCATTTGTGGAAAGACGTTTGCGAGACATCGGCCAGTCCTTCGATCCGATTTGGAATAGGTGGTCCGCTGTCTGGCCCCGTAGTGGCATTGCACACATCGAAGGTCATGGGTGAGCAGATGCTTGGGAAAGGACTTTTTCTATCCGCCCACGCAAACCGCCTCAAGCAACTTAGCGGCCAGAGCCGCATTCCGTGCAGATTGGTGATTGGCCATTCGGAGTGGGAACCGGGTGCGCTTGAAGAAGAAGTCGAAAATGGTCTGTGGATGCCAGTCGCTGCGACGGCGGGAAACGTGTTTGGGGACGACGAGTATCTCTGGCAGAAAGTTATTCAAGCCGTTGGAGACGAAGTCATTCTGTCCGCGCCAGGCGTCCATAAAATCTGCGATCCACTGCTGAATTAGCTCGCGGCGTTGTACGTACGAAGACGGAACCTATGACAATGTACCTACTGAGTCGTGCCGCTCTTTAAAATCCATTCGCGCCGCTGTCGCCGCTGTTATGCAGCTCGAAGCGATCGAGCTTGTTGCGCCGATGCGATCCAGCCCCTGATTTCATCTAGATCGGGCACTTTACCGTTGCGGATGATCCGCTGTCCTTTTTTGGAATCTATCAGCGGTTGGACGAGTCCCCAAAGTGAATTGGGTTCCATTTCGGCGACGGTGTCGACGTCCGTCAAATCACACGCTACGAGGATCTGGGCATCGTGTCCTCGCAACTGAGGTACTCGGCAAACGAGTGTGGCTTCCGCTTGCCACTGCCGAATGGTGTCGGCATTCATGCGGCGATTATTGAGTCGTTCGGCTAACTCGTCAGCGTCTACGTTCAACAAATCTTGCACGGAGTAGACACCGATCTCCTCCAGTCGTTCAGCGGTCTTGGCGCCGATCGTAGGAGCATCCACAATCGGACTCGATAGTTCGAGGAAGAATCGGAGCGTGACATCTTCGCCGCGAGAATCGCGATCTTCCCCATCGCGTTGACCACTTTCGCGTTGGCCACTTTCGCTGCGCGAGCGGTCTCGTCTCGAACTGCCGCGATCTGCGTCGCCATCGCCAGTACTTTGCGAACGACTGCGTCGAGTCCTGCTCGATCGGCTTCCACTCGATCGAGTCTTGCTTGAACTACCCCGAGTCGAACTACCCCGATTTGAATTGTCCCGATTTGAATTGTCCCGATTCGAGTTGTCCCGATTCGAGTTGGCCCGATTCGAGTTGCCCGCTGATTCTCCGGGATTGGACGCGTAGGAGGAATCGGCGTCGCGGTTTATTGTCAGAATTCCCGTTCGCATCGTCGTCGGCCTTTGTGACCGCTGTTTGCAGCGTCGAGTCCAACGGGATTGGCGACGGTTAGTCCACTTTATCCAATCCGCAAGCCGGTCAATGGAGGGTCGGCGGGTGGCCTCAACACTGGAACGAACGCCAGCGTTGAAGAATTTTCGAATGCGGCGGTCGAGTTCGGCTGGTTCGAACTCACACAGCGAAGCTGGGCAACGGACGCCGCAGGCGGTCAGTAGCACGGCGTCACTTCCTCGCAGATTGGGGACGAAGCACAATAGATTCGCATGCGACTGCCACCGCCGTACTCGATCCTGTTCCAGCCCACAGGCATTCCAGTTGATATTATCGGAGTCGACATCGAGGTCAATGAGATCGCGTAGCGTTTCGACATGCAAGGTGGCCAGCAAGTCTCGGCCTTCGCTCGTTATCGATGGCATAGCGTCGACGTGCAGGGACTCTTCCCACACTTTCATTGTCTCTTGGAGAGAATTCTTGCGTGTTTTCTCGTGAACTGGCGATTCGACCACCGGTTCGGGCTCTGGTGCATGTTGGATCACGACTGGCGCTAATTCGGACAGACCGAGGTGTTGCGTTCCTGGCTGGTCAAATAATTGCGGAACGTGACGATGCCGAGTTAGCACGATCACTTGTTGCGAGTCAGCGGCAATTTTGTTGATCAGGTTCGCTGTTGCCCGATCGCGGTCCGAGTCAATTTGAATGAAGAGGTCGTCCAGTACAAGCGGGAATCGCAGGCCTGTTGCGCGCAGATTTTCTGCCAGGGCGACAGACATGCAAAAATAAATCAAACTCTGCGTTCCGCAAGCCAATTCACTCCAAGCCTTGCGACCGTTTTCAGTTCGCACGCTTATCGTCTTGCGAGAATGTACCGTGATGTCGTCAAAACTACGGTCGGAGATGTCGTGTAGTAGTTCGGAGGCCCGGGCGAGAACGTGGAGGAACGCTTCGGTGGACTTGGCGGCTTCAATTTGCTCAACGATCGTGCGAATCCGAGTTTCGACTTGGGCGCGCTGTCGAGCGATATCGATTAGCGACTTAGTTGCTTCGAGTTCGTTGTGGTAGTCGGCCGATTGTTGCTCCAAGCGACGCAGCTCGTCCAGTTCTTCGTTACGAGCGTATTCCGCTTTCCATTTGGTTAGCTGAATGTCTAGTTCATCGAACAGACGCTTAGCACTTCGATGTCGATCTTGTAAATTGTTCAGATGCTCTTCGGAATAGCGGACATCGCTTCCCCGCCACTTGGGAACCTCCCAATGCGAAGACGACGTTTGTACCGATTGGCATTTTTCGTTGGAACCCAGACAGACTCCACAGACGATACTATCGTCGGCCACGTATGTGTCGTCGCTCGCTTCCGCGCGCTGCAACTCGAGAGCGAGTTGTTGGCGTTTTCGTTCGACGCCGTGGATCATTGTCTCGACTTCGCGGAGACAGTTGTCGAGTTGTGTACGTTCGCACGAGGAAAGTTGCAAGGGCTGCAGTACTGAGTACAACTCGCTGCTGTTGTGGTACAGTTCGTTTCGCTGTCGGTTTAGTTGTTGTGAGAATTCCATCAGCTGCAAGAGCTGAAGGTCGACGCGCTGCAACGCGTCGCGGCGGCTCTCGACAAATTCCAGACGCTCGCGGCGGCGGCGAAGAGTGTGCTCTTCCAAAAGCCTTTGATAGTCATCCAGCTCCATACTCGCTGTGTCGAGTGCTCGTTTGGCTTCGTCGTGCTTCGACCGAATCGATTCAATTCGACCGCGAATTTCGTCGAGGTGACGATCGCGACGAATGTGAATGCGTTCAATTTCATGGCGAGAAGCGGCCAGCTTGTCTTCTAACTCAATGCGACGTTGCTGCAGCGCATCAACCGAGTCGACAATTGGCAATGTGGCCAAGTGGCTGCGAAGTTGCTCGCGCTCATCGAGAAGATCATCTAAGCTAATCGGAAGTGGATTCGCATCCACTGCAGGGAATCCGAGTTGATACGCTGTCTCGAGCAGCGTGCTGACTTGGCCAACGGGGCACCCACCCATGAAGAACACGGGGGCCAGATTCGTGTCGTGAGTGGTTGTCGGATAGTTACCATCGGTCGATGCGGTGCTACCGTTGAATCGATAGTGAATTGACTTTTTGAGCGCACCCTCGTCGTAGGTGAGGTCCGCTGAGCAAGAAAGATTTGGGGAGAACCGAGCTGTTGAATCGCCCGAAATGAGGCTCTTTAATAATTGGCTAATTGCCGTCTTACCAGAACCACTAGCGCCATAAACAACGTTGACGCCGTCGCCAAACTCCAACGTTCGTGTATGTTCCGCGCCTAGTCCATCTACACGTAAATTAACAAGTCGCACCAGACCCACTCCCGCAATCCATCGCATTTAAGGGGGTTATAGAATACTAAACTGACGCGGAAGGTTATTCGATTTCGCGACTTCTTACCATGGCAATTAGAGACTGCTATGACAGCAGTCCGAATCGGTCTATCTACTCAACCGGTCTTCAGAGCCAGCAGAACTCTGCGATTTGCGGAAGCAGCTCATTCTCGATGGTCTGCGGCCGCCACGACCTTTGCTAGAGCTATTTTGGCAACTATATGTTGTCCGTAAGTCTAATTGATCAAAGAAGTTGCGGTTCTGCGTTTGGACGCGCGGTGGTTATTTCAAGAAAGTGACCAGCTTCTTGTCCGCTTTTCGAGGTCACCTACGACTAGAGATTACAGCGACGCAAGTTTTCGGTTTATCAAAGGTCCTAATCATGGTTGGGTTTACTTTAAGAGTTTTGCTTATCGGTGAATTTTCCGAACTGTCTCAG
>JBLHLE010000420.1:0-6551 GCA_047620805.1 Pirellulaceae bacterium | reverse complement strand
CTTTCATCATTTGCAGTTTTCCACCGTCGGAAAGTTTTCCCGGGGTGTTGGGCAAGAATCGATAAAATCCCGCGGTCTTGCGATCTTCGGTCTCGTATACGATACCTGTTTTTCGATCGATGGCTATCGCCTCGTGGACGAAGCGTCCCATATCCTTCAGCGGTTCGTTTGAAGCTGCGCCGCTGGCGGGGACTTCGAATATCCAGCCATGAGATTTTTGATAAGGTTTCTTTCGGGGCTTCGGTTCTTTTGCTTTGGGGTCTTTCGGATCGCTGGGATCGGCCAATGTTTCTTCGCAAGTGAGCCACGTGCCCCAGGGAGTTGGACCGCCCGCGCAGTTGCGAACTGTGCCCGATAAGCTAACCCAACTCTCCTTGAGTTTTCCTTCGTTCGTGTCAAAAACAAGATTGGTACAGCCGCCCATTGCAACGGGATCGTAGTTTCCGTGGGTTGGCAGCGGGGAGCCAATGCCATTGACTTCGTGGTTTCGCGCAATAGTTACTAAGTCGCCGTCCGTCGCGATCACTGCCATCCCATCGTGCGCAGCGGGGGTCTTGTCGCCGTTGGAAAGTGGGTCGTTAGTCCATCCAAACGTCAGGTAGCGAAAGCCCGCGGGTAGTTTCAAAAGCGGCAAACCAGTCGTTTCGTCTTTGACCGGCTTGAGCATTTCGTGTGTGTGAATATCAATCGGTCGAGCGTGACTCAGGCGAGACCCGAGTGATTGGAATGCTGCCCCAACGGCGAATGCAGATGCTGTGGAAAAAGTCTCGCTGAGAAATCGACGACGGTTGGTGGTAGTCGGGGCCATGGGCAATGCGACCTATTTGTTTTGCGAACGATCAATGAATTGAATTGTGATTTTTCCGCGGGACGAGGAATTAGACATCTCTTGGTGGAATTAATATGCCGGTCTCGAATTGCGGGAGACGGAAATTAAGTCGTACGTACGCGTCAAAATCCGCAGAACGACAGTACTTTAGGCTGCTGACACAGAGAATTATACGTCATTATCTGCGAGTGGGAACCTGAGGCAGAGCTGCCTCGACGATTCGTTTCGGCCCTTGCTTCAGCACGTCAGGCGAGTATGTCCTTGACGACTTTGCCATGTACATCGGTGAGTCGGTAGTCACGTCCCTGGAAGCGGAAAGTCAGCTTCGTGTGATCGAGCCCCAGTTGGTTCAAGATCGTGGCTTGCAGGTCGTGGATATGGACTTCGTTCTCCGTAATGCCAAAGCCTAGTTCATCGGTTTGGCCGTACGTGATTCCAGGCTTGATGCCACCCCCTGCCATCCAAATCGTGTAGGCATCGACGTGGTGATCGCGTCCCGCGGGGGAGCGGTTTTCTCCCATCGGCGTGCGTCCAAACTCGCCGCCCCAGATGACGAGAACGTCGTCTAGCAGGCCCTGTTGTTTGAGGTCCTTGATGAGTGCTGCGGAAGCCTGGTCGACCTGTTTGCAGCGTTCCGGCAGCTCCTTCTCCAGCGATTCGGCACCGCCGTGTTGATCCCAATTGGTGTGGTACAGCTGGATAAAACGAGCTCCTCGTTGTACGAGCCGACGAGCGAGTAGCGCGTTGTTTGCGAAGGAAGCAGCTCCTGGTTGCGCGCCGTACATGTCGAGAATATGCTGTGGCTCTTTGCTAATATCCATCAGCTCGGGTGCGCTGATTTGCATTTTGTATGCCATCTCGTAGGCGGCGATGCGAGTTTGTATTTCGGGATCGCGGACGGCATCGAAACGCAAGCGATTCAGATCGCCGACCGTGTCCGTAAACAGTCGTTGTCCTGCGCGGTCGAATCCAGGAGGGCTCTCGAGATTTAAGATCGGGTCGCCTTGGCCTCGGAACGGCACACCTTGGAAAGTCGTCGGCGCAAATCCACTCGACCACAGCGCCGAACCGCCGCGGGGCCCGCGCGGTCCCGATTGCAGAACCACGAAGCCGGGTAGGTCTTCCGCCTCGCTGCCAATTCCGTAGGTGACCCACGAACCGATCGACGGACGACCGGGTTGTGGCGAGCCTGTTTGCACGAACAGTTTGGCAGGGCCGTGATTGAACACGTCCGTTTTTACACTCTTGATGAAACAGATGTCGTCAACTATCTCTCCGTGAAACGGCAGTAATTCGCTGACCGTCGCGCCACTTTTTCCCCACTGTTTGAATTTCCTCTGGGGACCCAACAGTTTCTCCGTCCCATTTAGAAACGCGAAACGACGGCCCTTCATGAAGCTCTCTGGAGGTGTCTTGCCGTTAAGTTCTTCGAGCTTAGGTTTGTGGTCGAACAGCTCCAGTTGGCTGGGGCCCCCCGCCATGAACAAATAGATTACCGCTTTCGCTTTCGGCGGAAAGTGCGGCTTTCGCGAGGCCATTGGGTTCAACGACCGGGTTTCCGCCGCGTCGATTGGCGAGTTGCCTAGCACGGATGCTAACCCTAACGCGCCAATGCTCAGGCCGCTTTCTCCGAAGAAATGCCGACGAGTAACATCGCGAAGCCGATTGTGGTTGGGAGATGATGACATGATCGAGAACCTGTGGAGTTGCGGCGGTGCAATTAATTCGTAGTTACTCGCGTGTTATGAACTCATCTAAGTTCATGACCACGCGAGCCGTTGCGGTCCAAGCGAACTTCTCATTCGCCGCTTCGTCCTTGTGAGACTTCAGCGAACGAACTTTGTTCAAGTACTTGTTGAGGACATTGACTTCCGCCGGCGACGGCGCACGTGAAAAACAGCGGCGGAACATGTTGTGTAGGCGGCTTTCGTCACTCTGGGATGTCTCGTCACTTCGTGTCACTTCCGCCAGCTTACCGGCCAGTTCGAACATTGACTCGGAATTAGCGACGGTTAGCGATTGCAGCGGAGTATCGGAACGATCGCGGCGAGTGCATGTGGTGTTGAACTTCGGGACGTCGAACGTCGTCAGCATCGGGTGTGGGGCGCTGCGGTAAAAGAAGGTGTACATGCCCCGGCGGTAGCGGTCTTCTCCTGTACTGGTCGTCCAAGTCTTCGCGCGTTGTGTGAAGGCGTAGACGCCAGCGGGTTGAGGCGGAAATACGCTCTTTCCTCCGATCTTGTGACTCAATTCGCCACTGGCTCCCAATGCAATGTCACGGACGATTTCAGCTTCCACGCGGATGCGATTTTGACGTCCGAGCCAATAATTCGTCGGGTCGGATGCTTCCAAGTCCGTACGCAGTTCCGAAGATTGGCGATATGTCGCGGACGTGACAATCTCTCGTATCAGTGACTTGGTCGACCAGCCGGATTCGATGTATTTAGCCGAAAGCCAGTCGAGTAGTCTGGGGTGTGATGGCAGCGTACCTTGTGTGCCGAAATCGTTCTCGGTAGCGACGAGTCCACTGCCAAATAGACGCATCCAAATGCGATTGACGCGGACTCGAGCGGTCAGCGGATTGTCGTGGCGAGTCAGCCAGTTGGCCAAGTCGAGTCGCGTTCTGCGCGATTCCGATACTGGCAGCGGAGGAAGAACCGAGGGAACGCCGGCCGCGACGGGTTCACCTGGCCGCAGGAAGTCACCTCGAACATGCACGTAGTTGTCCAGCGGCTTCGGAAGCTCCCGAATTACCATGGTTGACGGGATGTTGCGACCGAGCGATTCACGCTGTTTCTTGCTGGATTCGAGTGCCGAGAAAATTGGACCGAGCAACTCGTCTTGCTTCACAAACGCTTCGTTCAAGCGTTTGGACTGCGAGTCGCTGCGTTCAGCAGCGGGGATCCGCGCGAGTTGGGCAAGGTCCGCTGCAGACGGATTGTCGATGTACTCGTCGCCAGAGATTGAGATTCGGAAGCGACCAATGTTATAAGCAGTTGCGTTGTTGTTGAACTGCATAGTAAACGTCAGGGCGTGGTCTTCTTCGATTTCAAGTGGAGTGGGTAGCACAAACCACGCGACGCGATTTTGATTGGCTCCGCCCTCCGGTGAATTGTTGATAGCCCAACCTGTACCGTCATTGTTATCAATCGATTTTTCGACGCTGTACTGAGGTTGCGAGTGGTCTGCAAAGGCCTTGTTGAATCGAAGCTCGCGGCCGTCACCAGTGCGAAACCAGATTTCGGAAAGCACAAAGTTGCCATTGCCGGCGCGGCCCGGTCCGCCCATCGGGAGACTTTCGTGCTTGAGCACCTCCAGCCGAACCGAACGTACTTTGGTTAATTTGGAGCGGATTGTCACACTGTATTCGTCGCCAGCCTTGTTGTTCCCTTGGGCTACCGCTGAATTATCCTGCAGCTTTTCAAAAGTTGCGTCATGTTTCGATTTGGGGTCCGGTTCTGGCGTTATCCACATGTCGCCGCTTTGTTTTGTCTCAGAATTGGCCCCGTCCGCTAGTTGAATGACGAGTTTTTCCCAGTTCTTTTGACGCGCTTCGCGGTTCTTATCGGCGGTAATTTTCGCCGTCATTTCCTCGATCGAAGCGTCTAGAAAGTCTTGCTTGGCGACTTGAATTGGCGAGGGCACTTTGATTATCGGAGCGACTGAGTTTTTGTCGACCGTGGAGTTAAAGAAGGCGTAGAGTTCGTAGTACTCTTTTTGCGAGATAGGGTCGTACTTGTGCGCGTGACATTTTGCGCAACCGACGGTCAGTCCCAGCCACACGACGCCGGTCGTATCTACTCGATCCTTTGTTTGTTCGTCGTGAAATTGATCGGCTTTTGTACCCCCTTCGGAATTGATGAGTGTATTGCGGTGAAAACCAGTTGCAACAAGTTGGGCCAATGAAGGTTGTGCGAGCAGGTCGCCTGCAATTTGTTCCGTGGTGAATTCATCGAAAGGGAGATCTCGATTGAAGGCGTCGATGACCCAATCTCGGTAAGGCCAAATGATTCGTGCGTTATCGTTGGTGTACCCGTGGGAATCGGCGTAGCGAGCTTGATCGAGCCAGTGCCGTCCCCAGCGTTCGCCGAAGTGTGGGTTTGCAAAAATGCGGTCGAGCATTCGCTCGTATGCTCCGATGCGATCGTCGGTTACGAACATGTCGACGTCGCGCGGCTTGGGCGGCAATCCGAGTAGATCGAGATAAAGCCTTCGCGCCAGTGTTTCTTGGCGAGCTGCGTTTGATGGACGGATGTTTTTCTTTTCGAGTTGAGCGAGGACGAAGGAATCGATTTCGTTCTCTGTCCAGTCGTTAGCCTTGGTTGGCGGTACGGCCGGTCTCTTTATCGGCTCGAGAGACCAATGCTTTGCGTACTTCGCGCCCTCGGCAATCCAGGTCTCCAGAATTTCGATTTCGTCGACGGAAAGTTTCTTGCCAGTATCCAACGGCGGCATCCGTTTGTCGACGTCGGTGGCCTTGATGCGTTGGATGAGTGTACTCTGAGCCGGTTTGCCAGCGACGACAGCGGAGTGTCCGTCGAGGTCCGAGGTCGCGCCCACTAAAGTGTCCAGACGCAAATCCGCTTCTCGAGTATCTTCGTCGAGACCATGACATTTGAAACAGTTGTTGGCCAGGATGGGGCGAACGTCGCGGTTGAAGTCAATCGGATCGGCTGAAGCGAGGCGGTTTGGGGCGATCCAAGAAGTGATTCCAAGGACAGTCGCGGCAACGAGCAGGAAGAAGTTGCGTTGACGAATGTGGAACATAATTGCCGTCCTCAAGATGATACGAGGCGAGGGTAGGAGTGGAATACCTTCCTCTATGTTATCACGACTGGACGAGCAATTGGAGTTGGCTGGTTAACAGTCCCGCGGGTAGCCGGTTTTTTAGCGAAAAACAGGGGGTGTTTTGTAGGGATGTTGCGGAATTTCGAGCATTGGAACCAAAAAAGGCCCGGCAACAACAAGCCGCCGGGCCCTCGATGCAATGTAAGCTCAACACTAAACACGCTTACTCTTCGGGCCAGTGTTGGTCCATGTATGCATTACATCATCCGCGATATCGTTAATGGCCGTTTCCGTTTCAGACACGGCGACGACCTCTGTTTGGGCAGCTCTCGGCGATCGCGCGGCGGCGATATTGGAAACCGATGTCTTGTGGTTGATCGTATTAATGACGTTCAAGACATCCAAGGCGGAAATGGTTCCGTCGTTGTTAACATCGAAGAAACCGATCGCATCCAAGGCGGACAGCAAATTAATTAGACGCTGACCACCGCGATTGAGGTAATTGACGAGCATCAGTACGTCGCTGGCAGACGTTGCCGAGTCGCCGTTTACGTCAGTCGGGTTAGACTGGTTAGTAAAGGACGCGACTTGCTCTCCCTGTCCTCCGACGATTGGAGTAACTGTAACTCCACCGCCAGTGTTCGACGTCGGGTCACTCATTGAGACATTTGGATCTGACGTGCCCGGGTCGGACGTACCGGAATCTGAAGTGTCATCGACGTCGGCGGGGTCATCGACGTCGTCAATATCGTTCACTTCGTCGAGATCGTCCACTTCATCGACCTCGTCGAGATCATCGTCTTCGTCGAGATCATCGCCTTCGAGTTCATCATCGTCGAGTTCATCATCGTCGTCGAGTTCATCATCTAGTTCGTCTTCCTCTAGTTCGCCTTC
The DNA here is from genome assembly GCA_047620805.1 of Pirellulaceae bacterium. Classification (GTDB taxonomy): domain Bacteria; phylum Planctomycetota; class Planctomycetia; order Pirellulales; family Pirellulaceae; genus JBLHLE01. The sequence continues at coordinate 40 of JBLHLE010000420.1, read as the reverse complement.
TTCGCTATTGCCGGTTGACGCCGCGGGGTCGACTGCTTCT
>JBLHLE010000419.1:0-6556 GCA_047620805.1 Pirellulaceae bacterium | reverse complement strand
GGATAGACTCCTTGCCCGCCATAAAGCCGTTGCAACTGATCTCGATCGTATTGAAAGCAGTTGAGCCACCAACATGATCGCCGATGACTTGATCCAGGCTGCGACCATTTGGATGTTGAATGCCTTGCTCTTCGGCCTGAGCGGGAGACAAGCTAGTCAAATAGCACGAAGCTCCTTGAGCATGCACGTCCTGACCGTTCTTAAAAGTTCGATCGAGGCCGGTAACCAAAGTGATATCTTTAGTATGCTCTGCCAGAGGTTGCATGGTCGACGTCAGTTCCAAGGGGTGGATGCCTGGAGTGTTAGGAATCCTCTTTTGGTTCTTGGTTTTGTCGGCGTTGAAGCCTCCGACGAAGCCCGGCAACACTCCTTCTTCCTCTCCTGGAAAGAAACAACGACGAACAAGTCCATTCGGCACATACATCATCACCAGTTTTTTATTTGGCTTAACTCCGTCTGCTGGAGCTGCGAACGATTCTGAAATCGAATGCAAAAACGGCAATGCCAAAACCGCACCATTGGCTTTGAGAAACTTCCGTCTGGATACGCTCATCGAATTGCTCCTTGCTTGAATCCCGCAATGCAAATTTCTCGTTGATCAGATTCTCGCCTTGTCACCAAGGGCGAAAGTTGGAATGGCCCCTAGATCTCCGATTTCTGGCTACACAAAAACCAACATCTAGGATCAAAATCTAGAATCAAAATCTAGGATCAGGGGTTTGAGAGGTGTTGGCCCCATTGTAGACGGGGCGAGAGTCCATTGAAAGATCGAAGGAATCGTGAAGCTTTCGTCCGCAATCCTCGGAAACAGCATGTTTCGACGAGGATTGCGGTCAATGCAAATCCCACACTCAGCTAGATTCGGGGAAGGAAATGGCATTTCAACGCCTCAGGGACGAAACCAATGCCCGACTCGATCAACTACACAGCCGCAACATCTTCGCCGGCACTAGTTTCTTGTGGCGAGTTTTTTGGCGGCGTGCTTTTCGTTTGTAGGCTGGCGTCGCGATGTGCACGTACTTGCACCAGCTCAACAACGGCGTGATCGCTGCTCACTGCGTCCTCGTGCAATCCATTGCCTCAATACGCTCCGAAAAAGAACGGCCGATACATTCCATTGAGCTGACCGTTGGCGAGGCAAGTATTAAAACAGCGCGGTGGTGTGTGACCTTGAACGCATTTGCAATCCCAAGCCCCACCCGCCGCTTATCTATAGCCAACTGAGACGGCGACCTTCGAGAATTAGACTGACGGACCATGCTATTGGCTGCCGCAGCTCTACATTCCCTAGTGAGCGTTTTTGTTCAAAGGTTCTTCGACAACCAGCGCCTTGGGAAAATCGGCTGAACTATCGCCAGCGCGAGGTCCGAGTCGTTTGTTCTGAGACCTTCCCTTAGGCTGATTCATCGGAATGTCCATGCCGCCCATTTGAGCCATCATTTCATAGAGCCGATTTTCCATCTCCTTCGACCGCTTCGCAAAAGCTGGCTCGTGGATCAAGTTCTTCTGTTCCATGGGATCGGACGCGATGTCAAAAAACTCGTCGGTATCCCACAGGCCATAGTAGGTCGAGTATTTGAATTTATCGCTTCGCAGTGAGAATACCGTCGGAGACTGAGGAAAGTTCTTTTCCCAGTAATACACGTACAAGAAGTAATCTCGCCAGGACACCTCTTTGCCTTGCGAGAGTTCGATAAAACTCGCACCGTCCATATGAGCTGGTTTCTCCAGCCCCATTGCTTCCATAACGGTGGGAGCAATATCGATATTGGCGACCATCTTATCGACCACAGTCCCGCCCTTGAATAGATCTGGACACTGCATCAACATCGGTACGCGGATCGAAGTTTCATAGGCGACGCGTTTGTCGATCAGTCCGTGCTCGCCAAACATGAATCCGTTGTCGCCCATGTAAATCACAAGCGTCTCGTCGTGGATCCCCATCTTCTTAAGTTGGTCCACGACAGCACCCACGCTGTCGTCGACGGAACACAAAGCCTCGCAATAGCGTTTGTAATACTGTTCGATATTGAGGTCGCTGTGGTAAGGAAAGTCAACTCCGTGCCAGCTGTTCCTTTGATTCAATAACCACTGCGGAAGATTGCGGGTATTGTCCTTCAACTTCGCTTCGCTGGCTGGCCGTGAAAACGGTTTCTCGGCGAACTTCTGAGAGTATTTTTCCTCGGGTGTGAAGTTTGCATGTACGGCTTTGTGAGACAGATACAGAAAGAATGGTTTATCGCTCCCCTTTTGGTCTTCGAGAAAGTCCAATGCGTAGCGGGTCAACAATGTGGTAATGTAGCCGTCCTGCTTAACTCGCTCGCCATTCACATTGATCGTGTACTTCGGCCCAGGGGGAAGATAGTTCCCTTGCCCCTTGAAACTAACCCAGTAGTCGAAACCGGGACGGGGATTGTCGTGATGGCCACCCATGTGCCACTTGCCAACAAAACCGGTCGCGTAACCTGCCTTTTGCAAGTATTGCGGGAAAAACAGCGTACCATCTGGCACCAGCCGATTGTTGTCGATGACCCGATGCCGGAATGTGTAAAGGCCCGTCAAGATCGAAGCTCGACTGGGGGAACACAACGACGTCGTAACAAATGCGTTCTTGAGATGCACTCCATTCTTTGCCAGCGAATCCAGGTGCGGAGTCTCAGCGAATTGGTGACCCATAAAACTCATCGCATCGTATCGATGATCATCCGCCAAAATGAAAACCACGTTTCGCGGCTTTGCTTTGGCGATCGCGACAGGTTCAACGGACTCCGGCACAGGATGGACTTTACTAGCCGTGGCGACCACATCGTCTGCCAGCAACATTGACGTGGGGGTCAGCAGCAGGGCCGCAAGAACTGCAATTGGAATTCTCATATCAAGTGGTCTCTCTGTGGTGTCTTTCGGGGAGTTTGTGTCGTTCTGTTTGTTTTTCTGGAGTTCGTTATATGATAGCTCAAGTAAGAGCGGAGCGTCGGTTACTTCGCGTAGCTTCCCTCGCCATGGAACATCGGCTTACTTCTCGCCCTCAACTCGCCATTCCAGTCATTGAGATCCTTGGTCATTGAGGTAACGCGATCGGGACTTTGCTGGCCAGGTTTGTCGTTTCACGACAGTCAACGTCCATTCTAGGCTGGGGCCATTCGTCCCGACCCACTTGACTGGCGTCTGAAGAGGTGGAGGACGGGATCACTACAAAGCGGATTTGGCGGCATTCACGTTGCGGGGAGCCGAGCGGGCAATGCACTTGTGATAACGCTGGCGTCAAAATGCTGTCAGCCTCTCCCCGTGATTCTGCCGGATTCGCTTTCGCATGTCTGTGAGAATTGGTAGCATTCAATGACGGCCTTTCCCTTGTGATCTTTAATATCAAGCCTGAAAAACGAGAAGTCAAATGCGCAACTTCGATTCGTGCCGTATTCCACTGGTCGTCTTCACGACCACCCTAGCTGTCCTGATGTCTTTTGCCAACGGTCGGGCGAATGGTCAGGACGCAAGGCCGCCGCAGACGGCAGGAATACACGGAGGCCTGGCAGTTCAACTCGGCGCTAGCGACACGAAAGCGGCGGCCGAGCTAAGTCTGACGGGCCGTTACCTAATTCACGTATTGGATCTCAACGCGGACCTGATTGCGAAGGCGCAAAACCAGCTTCGCACGAACGGCCGCTACGGTTTGGCTTGGGCGGAACGTCCGGCCAGCGCGACTCGACTTCCATATGCGGAAAACATGGTCAACCTAATTGTCGTTCGCGACTATACCGTGCCTGTCGCCGAGTTATTTCGAGTGCTGACGCCGGATGGGGCGATCGTCGTTATGAACTCGAAACTACTGCAACGAGATTCGCTGGAAGCTGCTGGCTTCACGAAGATCTCCCGATCGGAATCGACGCTTGTCGCACGAAAACCGTGGCCCAAAGAGATGGACGTCTGGTCTCATCCTCGCCATGCGGCCGATGGTAACGCAGTCTCCCGCGACACGCTCGTCGGCCCACCTGATCGAGTGCGTTGGGTGGCCGCGGCGACGTCGGAAGTCGAAGGCATGGTCACGGCCGGCGGTAGAAACTTCTACGGAGGCATTCTCGCACGCGACAGCTTCAATGGCTTACGGCTCTGGCATCGCAATCTGAAAAACGGTGAAAACAACTCAGCGGACTTTCAACTCCCGATACTCGCCCGCGATGCCGCACGACCGATTGCGTCCGATCGTATGCTATTCGCCGTGTTACAGAATCATCCAGTAGCTCTCGATGCCAAATCAGGTGAAGTGGTCGCGGAGTTCAGCGGTATGGAATCGCCTACGGCGGTTATCCACGACGGCGATCGTGTGATCGCCGCCGATAGTGGCTCCGTTCGCGCTTTCGACGTCGAATCGGGTAAACAGATTTGGAGTATTCCTGCAATTGATCCCAAAAACGTGATCGCCGACGGCAAGACTGTCTCCTTCATCCAAGGTCGAACTCGACGTGGCGATAAAGCGGAAGCTGTCGCCCTCGATCCTAAAACCGGTTCCGTAAAATGGCGTTTCGATAATTATCCCTGGATAAGTTCGACCACTAGAACTGTGTTGGCAAAAGGGCAACTCGTTTTTGAAGTCTCGTCGCTTAACGATCACGATGCGGGAAACGGCATCCACGTCGTTTCCGCCGAGACAGGAAAACATCGTTGGTCCAAGGACTATGCGCCTGGCATGAATCACCGCCGCCAAGCCAGAGCGATGTTCGTGGAAGATGACCTTTGGATTCTGCACGGGGGCAAAATAAACACGGACGACAAAAAAAAGAGTGTGCGACAACCCGTTCAAGTTTCGGCACTCGATCCGCTAACCGGAGAAACTCGCGTGACATTCCCGGCGGGACTAACGCATTGCTTCCCCCCCGTGGCAACTCCGAATTTCATGTTCGCAGGTGAATTGGACGTAACGAATTTGAAGTCCGGTGAAATCATTGCCAATCGAATTACGAAAGCAAATTGCTCGCAGGAAAATGGTTGGGTACCAGCAAATGGTCTCGTCTATACGACTCCCAAACACTGCACTTGCTGGCCAATGCTACGAGGTTTCGTGGCCATGGCCCCTGCAGTTGGAACAGAATCTCCCACGAAACTGCCTCCCGAGCAGATCGATTATTTGCTAGAGATGGGACCCGCCCAACCCGCTCCGAACGCGGAGATTTCAAAACCGACCGACTGGCCCTTGTACCGTTCGGACCGCTGGCGGAGCGGGAGCACTGCGGCTGAGGGACCGAGTTCGCTGGGCGAGAGCTGGCGAATTGCTTTAAATGTAAACTCCATTTTTTCAACGCAGGCCGAATCGGCGACAGAACTTGCGGCCAAGCCAAACGGGCCCATTCTGCACGACTGGAAAGACAACCCCGTCGTCAAAGGTCCACTCAGTCCTCCCACGATTGCGAATGGCTTGGCTTACGTCACGCGTCCCAATGAACACGAATTGATCGCCATCGACACTTCTACGGGAGATGTCCGCTGGCGTTTCACGGCCAACGGCCGCCTCGACACACCACCTGCGATTCACCGCGGCCTCTGCCTGTTCGGCTCCGCTGCCGGTTGGGTATACGCCTTGCGTGCCGACACGGGTGCAGTCGTCTGGCGCATGCGTGCCGCACCGAACGACGAACGCATTGTCGCATACGGCCAAGTTGAATCTGCCTGGCCAGTACCGGGCGCAGTTCTCATCATCGATGATGTGGCGTACTTCGCGGCGGGGCGTCAACCTCTGGCCGACGGTGGAATTCTGGTGTTCGCCGTCGACCCCGCGTCCGGAAAACGGCATTGGGTCCGCCGCATCGACACCGTGCCACAGAAGGGCTTCTACGAAAATTCTGGACTCGAATTCGACCCGTTCGATATCTTGCAAGCCGAAGGCGACGGCCTCTCACTTTCGCGCTGGGTATTGTCCATCGATGGCAAAGAAGTCGCAGTCGACAAATGGAATGCATTTGCAAAGTTAAACACGGGTGCTGGCGAAGTCTGGGTGCCCCGTGGATCGTGGACCTACGGTGCGCGGCATCAACATCGATTTGCTGGTGAAGCCCCGCGTCGCCCGCTCGTCGTATTCCGCGACGACAATGTCTACAGTTCGTTGAACGGCACGACTGCTCTCTTCCGCCGCGACTTCGACCTCGACAAGGGCGAGAAATTCGACAGCAAATGGATCACCGGCTGGGCAGCCGCTCAAAAGGCCAGAACTAACGGCAAACCCTATCGAACTTATCGAATCGCCGAAGGTGCGACATGGTCCCATGACCCATTCGCAATTGCTAGCGAACCAAAAGAAGAGCCTAAACGAGGAACTCAACTACACAACCAAATCCACGCCATGGCGTTGGCTGGCAACGGTAAACTCTATGTCGTTCATCAAAACGGTCGCCTAGTGGTGATTTCCACCGCGGATGGCCGAGTGCTTGCTGAAACTCAAGTTCCACCGCCCGCATGGGACGGACTTGCGATCGCAGACAATTGTCTATTCCTCTCCACCCAAACGGGGGAATTGGTTTGCCTCGGGAAAAAATAGGGTGGCCAAGGGGTTGGAATAAATAGTACT
>JBLHLE010000418.1:0-6557 GCA_047620805.1 Pirellulaceae bacterium | reverse complement strand
TCGCGTATTTCTCCCGCCTGTCGACCAGTGGGAAGATCGTACGGGGCCGTCATTCGCTTTTCGCAGTGCTTGCTTAACTCACGCGTGGAAAGAAAAGGAATCAAAAGGGTTCTTCAAGACGACCGGAAAAGAGTTCGCTCAAGAAACGTATTGGCCCGGTTTCTTTTTTGAATTCGAAAGCAAGACGGATCGTGGACGAGAAGACGATACCGCTTACTTGCGGATTCGATCCAACAATCGCGGTGGCGACTTCAAGGGCAAGCAGATTGAGATCACCGGATGGTGGACGCTTGGCATGTCGTTCACACCCGATGGCCAGATCCACTATTACGCTAAGCCGGGCATCGAAGACCTGACAGCGGAAGATCATCTTACGTCTCAGTATCCGTATGGCTTCCGTTGTGAACATTTCAAGACGTTCTTCTACAATGTCTGCAATGGCGACGACAACCGCACGTGGTCTACGCCTTGGATCGTCGATGATCCAACTGTCTACTTTATCCCGACCAGCAATGGACGGCGGTACTCGAATAACAAGTCGACCACCAACCGCTAACTGACACATTTCGCGCGGGCCATTCAAAATGGCCGCGACGATAACGAAAACGGCTGCAAATGCCCTCCGTTCCATGTGAATAGAGGGCGTTTTTCATTGACAAATGAACAAAATGTCGCTCTTTGCTACGCGAAAGATCTTCGCGACTAAATGTAGAATTCCCGGCCCTGTGGCACTATACTCAGGCGTACCATTTTTTTGCCTCGATGGCCAACATTGTAGAAAGGTAGCTGTATGAAGATCACTGGATTGGCAGCCTTAGTCGCAGCGTTAGCACTGTTGCTAACCTCGGCCGCATCGGCTGAACTGAAGCCGGGCGATGACGCTCCGGAATTTAAGCTGGAAGGGAGCGATGGAAAGACCTATTCGCTCAACGACTTTAAGGGCAAGCAAGCATTTGTAGTCGCTTGGTACCCCAAAGCGTTCACCGGTGGCTGAACGAAGGAATGCATATCGCTCCGTGAGAGCGGTGATCAAATTCGCAAGTTCAATGTTGCTTACTTTACTGCCAGTTGCGATACGGTGGAGAAGAACACCGCGTTCGCCAAAGAACTAAAGCTGGACTACCCCATTCTCAGCGACCCCGGCAAATCGGTCGCCGAAGCTTATGGCGTCGTTCACGAAGGTCGCAGCGTTCCCGAACGCTGGACGTTCTATGTCGGGAAAGATGGCAAGATTCTGGCGATTGACAAGAAAGTCAGCGCTGGCAATCACGGCGAAGCTATCGCAGGCCAACTTGGCGAACTTAAGGTTGAGGCCAAGTAATTAGCATCGGAAAGTTCACCTAGAACTCTTCCGACGACAGAAACAAACAGGGCTGGTGTACATGTTGATTGTACCCAGCCCTTTTTTCGTTCTTGCAAACTATGAGACTGCAGCAGATTGAGCTGCAAACTTCTCGCTCCAAATCTATTGGTTGTAGTATGGGAACGAGATATTCGGTTGCCGAACTTGTTGAAACTGATGCTGTCCAAACGAGCGTGTTGTCGTATTCTGATTTGGCGATGTTACTTTCGGGTTCTGGTGGTTCCCAGAGTTCTCACGACCAGGCGTTAAAAAGGTGGAAGTCGACAAGTCCGAACGAGCGGGCGGGCGGGGCAGCGAACGGGTGGTCGACTGGGGAGAAACCGATTGGGGAGACGCCGATTGGGGAGACGCCGATTGGGGAGACGCCGATTGGGGAGACGCCGGAGCAGGGCCGGGAATCTGCCGTGCGTACGGCGGCTGAGCTGGCGCCAACTGGGCAGCTTGACTTTGAGTTGGCTGCTGTTGGTACGATTGCTGGGTTGGTCTTGCTTGCGAGTTGTTGGGTTGCAAATAATTGGGTTGCCAACTTGGCTGTTTTGGTTGCAGCTGGTTAGCAGCGGGACCTCGTACTGTCGTTACTTGAAACGGGCCAGTATTGGGGGAGACAGTGTTGGGGGAGACAGTAGTCGGTTGGTTGTTTACTATAGGATTCGTTGGCGCGGACAACTGAGCCAGCATGTCTTGCGCTGGCGTAAAGTTGGCGTCCAGTCTGATCGACTGATGCAGAAACCGAGTTGCTACTTCGACATTGTTTTGTTGCAGCAGCATCATCGCGATGTTGTAGTTAGCGGCGGCAGGCGGGAAGGCCTGAAGTAGATGCTCGATTGCTTGGTCGGGAAGATTTGCGGTAACCAAGATAGTTGCAAGGTTGTTGCGGTAAAGTTTTCTCTCTGGCTGCAGGCGAACGGCGTGGTTTAGGACACCGATAGCGTCCTGCATTTTGCCGTGGCGAGCGTAACAAAGTCCCAGGTCGTTGTACGGGGTAGGATTGTTTGGCGCAAGTTGAATCGCTTGTTGATACGCCACCGAGGCCTGACGCAAATCGCCGGCGCGGTCGTACAGCCGAGCGAACTCGATCCAACTTGCGGGGTTCTCGGGTTGGATTTCAATCGCTCGTTGGTACTGCGTCACAGCGGCCGCAACGTGACCACGGGACTCATGTAACTTGGCGGCCTTGATGTGAATGTCCGGGCTCGGGTTCAACGGCCCCCCGAACGACGGCGATGTTGCTGGTGTCGTGACACTTCCACCCATCGTAGGCAGCGACGCGGTGATTGTCTGAGATGCCTGAGTGAACATATTCCCGATAGCACCAAACCTGCCCCCGGTCGGCGGCGTTTGCTGTTGTTGTGCAAAGGGAACCGCCGCGTTGAAATTCATTTGTGGATGTCCGGACGATCCCTGACGAGCGGCAGAATTCATTGCCAGCTGCTGCCCCAGTTCCGAGTTGCCGGGCATGTGGGTCCGTTGAGTTGGACCTAGCGATTGCATGCAACCGGCTACGGAAACTGAGAGTATTGCAAGACCTAGACTGGCTTTGAGTCCCTTCAATGCCATATCCGCTATCCTTTATGATGTAAGGCAAGTCGCGAAGAAGCGTCGTTGGCCGTCCTTGGCGACGACGCCGGTCGCGTTACTGGCCCGTGGATGTCTGCGTTGAACCGCCGCCACCGCCACCGCCACCGCCGGCAGCCGAGTTCGACAGCATGGGGGATGGTACGTTGGCTTCCATTTGACGATTGAGTTCATTGAAGTAGTAGCCAGCGCTGGTCGCTGGCGCCAAGTGGGTAGTTGCAACTGGCGGCAGTTCCCCTTGAGGTTGTAGTCGCGCTACCGCTTGCTGGACGGTATCAAGGCGGATCTGAGTCTGCGTATCCGACGAGCCTTGGACGACGAAAATGGCACGGCGATGGTCCGGTGCACGCTGCACGATCCACTGTACTTTGGCTCGCCCGGCAGCGTTTAATAGCTGTGTTTCGTTGTCGAACAGGTGGTCACTTAGGGTATTTTGCACTCGCCAACCGTTGTCCGTCATCGTGGTAAAGTAGGATCGATAAGATTGGCGATCCAACTCCACGAACGGCTCTGGCCAGCAGTCATTTCGTTTGGTGTCGAGGTGGAATCGTTCCCAGAAATCGTTCCAGCCGGCGTGGCTGGTGCCTGCGGAGAGGAAGACGACGACGGCGAGTCCGGTCAAAACCAATGTTCGAACCGATTGAGTTAGATTGATACGCATGGAGATTCCCCCCAATAAACAAATTCCAATACGACCGGGCCGGTCGCACCTGAGTCTTGTGGATAGGGCGGGTCCGGCAACAGCGGGACATTGCGCAGAAGGACCACGCCTACTTGGTTGTATCGGACAATCGCGGCTACCAGCTGAGGTGCGATTGTAGGAAACTTGAGGATTAGAGGGAGTCCCAGCGTGGGCTGGAACTTTGCGGGTCCGCATTGTGGATTGCGGCAGATGTGAACAGCGAGTTGGACTTTCGCGGAGCGGCTAGTTCTGAACAGCGGTGTGGGCCACTAATGTAACGGGCAACGAAGCAGAAAAATTGAGCAACTGGCAACGCAAGCAGCTGGCGTAGTTGAATCCCGACATTCTTAACGGATTGACTCAAGTCGAACAAATCACGACTCGACGACTAACCACCGTTCATGCGTGGGAACAGTTCGCGCATCATGGTAATCGCGGCGGGACCGACAAGTACGATAAAGATGCCAGGAAAGATGAAGATTACCAGTGGGAAAATCAACTTCACCGCCGTCTTGGCGGCCTTTTCTTCGGCGATTTGACGACGACGCGTTCTCATCGAATCACTTTGTACCCGCAATGCCTTCGCTACACTCGAACCAAACTTGTCGGCTTGGATAAGAATCGAGGCTAGTGCGCGCAGGTCGTCGACGCCCGTTCGCGCTCCCAATTCCTGGAGAACTTCCCCACGTGTCTTTCCCATTTGCATTTGGCCGTTACACAGTCCAAATTCGTCTGCCAGAATCGGGTGAGTTTTCTTGAGTTCGTCGGCCACTTTCCGCATGGCTTGATCGAGTGCCAAGCCGGCTTCTACGCAGACGACCATTAAGTCGAGCGCATCGGGGAGTGCCAGGAAAATTTTCTCTTTCCTCTTCATGCCGAGGAACATCAACACGAGCTCTGGTAGGTAGAAGCAGAGTCCGGCGACGGCGAAGGTGTAGAGGAACGTGGTATAGACGAAGCCTTTGGTCAGCAGCAAGATACCGCCACCTGTGAAGAATCCGAAAATCAGCAAGGCAAACTTTGCGCTGAGAAACGAATTGGCGGCCCCTTCGCTACGGAAGCCGGCATACGACAAACGTAGTTTTAACGCGCTGACCTCCGACTCTTTCTGTGGCTGCAATGGTTTGGCGAGGGCCGGAGTTGCCCTCTCGAGCATTTCCGCCATTCTGCCTTTGCCCGAACTGACGGGTTTGCCATCTGGACTACGGAGCGATTCCAGACGCTGTTCGGCGCGCGAGTTTTTCGCGGTCACCATGTCGGCGGCCACCCAAACAACGGCAGCGATCATTCCGAAAACAGCTAAACCAACGAGCAATGTGATTGTGAAAGAAGCGAGTAATACCATGAGAGATTCACACTTTGATGTTGACGATTTGTCGAATTACGAGAGCGCCGACGAATTGCATAACGATCGCAAACACTAACATCTGTTGCCCCATTTCATCGGTAAACAGAGTTGAAACGTATTTCGGATTCAGACGGTACATGACGCCGAAGAGCACGGGAGGTAGAGACAACAATACAATTCCGGACAGTCGACCTTCGCCGGTGAGAGCTTGGACTTGGCCCCAGATCTTGAAGCGCTCGCGAATCAAGTGCCCGATCTTGTCCAAGATTTCCGCCAAGTCACCACCCGTTTGACGCTGTAGAATCACGGCTGTCGCGAAGAATCTCAGGTCCAGGTTGGGGACGCGTTCGGTCATCGTTTCCAAGGAATCTTCCAGCGGAATTCCGAGGTTTTGTTCTTCAAAGCAGCGGGTGAATTCTTTGCCAAGGGGGTCCGCCATTTCTGTTGCGGCGAGGTTAATTCCAGCCGCCAAACTGTGGCCAGCCCGCAATGCTCGGGCAAGCAATTCCAATGCATCTGGAAGTTGCTGGCCAAACTTCGCCAAGCGTCTCTTGCGTTTGAAACTCATCGCGAAGAACGGCAGTACGCTGAGCGCCAAAGCGATCAACGGTCCGAAGAATATCGACACCGGAGCGACCAGAGGAATGAACAAGCCCAGGACGAACATGCCGCCCGTAATGTAACAGAACAGCGTCGGAGAAAACGGCGCCTCCGCCTGTTCCAAGAACGTCTTGACGTTAAGGAACCGCGAGGCGAACTTCTCAACGGACGAAATTTCGTCAAATAGCGGTTGCGAAAGAACGCTTCCGGTTCCGCCTGCAGTTTCGTCGGTTTGTCGCGTCAGTATGGACAGTCGGTCTTCCGCTGCCGAACTGGCGGTCGGCGCCATCTGCATCGCGAGAGCGCCAATGGCGCACATAACGAACAGGAAAATGCTGATGCCGACAATGATTGTTGCAATGGACATGATCGAATCTGTTGTTAAGTGGTTGGAGGTGACTCGTAATTAATCGGCCATCATGATGCGTTCACGGAATGCACTGGCGGGTAGGCGAACTCCCGCTGATTCAAGTCGATCCATGAATGCGGGACGAACGCCAGTTGCAAGGAACTTGCCTTTGGCTCTTCCCTCTTCGTCAATGTGAGATTGTTCGTAGCGATAGATGTCTTGCATCACAATCGTGTCCTGCTCCATGCCGACGATTTCCGTGATGTGTGTAACGCGGCGTGCTCCACCTTGTAGGCGATTCACTTGAATAATCATGTCGACCGCACTGGCAATCTGTTGTCGCATAGCTTTGGCTGGCATTTCAAAACCGGACATCATGATCATCGTTTCCATTCGAGCCAGGGTGTCGCGCGGTGTGTTGGCGTGTAAGGTGGTCAGAGAACCTTCGTGACCCGTATTCATGGCCTGCAGCATGTCGAGCGTTTCGGGGCCACGACACTCGCCGATAATGATTCGTTCAGGTCTCATCCGCAACGCGTTGCGGACTAGGTCCGTGGCAGTCACGGCCCCCTTGCCTTCAATGTTTGCTGGACGTGTTTCCAGTCGCACCACGTGTTCTTGCTGTAGCTGAATTTCCGCG
>JBLHLE010000417.1:0-6560 GCA_047620805.1 Pirellulaceae bacterium | reverse complement strand
ATTTATGCAAGAACTCATCTGGGTATAAGAGAGCAAGGGCGTTTGAAAGCGAGTTCTAATTGCGCATAAGTAGAGTAGAGGCGAAGAGTTACTGGATTTTGGTTCGAGACATACAACATCTTTCCATGATCAATTTGTCACTCCGTATCAATTGAAACCTGGAACAAACAGACGAGGGGTTGGTTCATGACCATCCGACGTTCAAGCAAGTCCACTGAGCAGATCAAGAAGGCACGTAAGTCGCGCAAAGCGATTCAGCGAACCAAACGCGGAATGCATTTGGAATCGTTGGAAGATCGTCGCCTGCTGGCCGGTGCTCAGTTAATCGGTATTCAGCCAAATGACGGCGCGTTGCTGCAAGATCAAGACGTTCGCAACATTGCTCCGCGCGACCTGACGTTCTTGTTCGACGAGCAGCAGGACGCGAATGGCGGCATTGCCGTTTCGAGTTTGGGCAACTCGCAGACAATCGGCGGCATTCAGATCACCCGATCTGGATTTGACGACGAGTTCGCAGCGGCAGCGGTCCGTCACGACTTGAACACGGCCGGAGCGGTTGAGCTGGAGATTACCGCAGTACGGCTTGGCCAAGAGCAAAACGGAATTCGTTTGATCTTTAGCAAGAGCGACCACGGCGGTCCTAGCTTGCCGAACATCACTGTCAATGCGCAGTCGATTTTCGTGAACATGAACACCAACCTTGGCAACGAAACAACGGCCGACGATCTGGCGGAGTCATTGAACACTGACTTGGCGTCGCGAAACTTGGTTTCGGTCGCGGTCATCGGCGACGGTGCGACCAATGTCACGACTCAACAATTAGATTACTCGCCACTCGTACTCAGTGGAGCCAACGACGTCGTAGTTCATCCGGGCTTCATTGGCCAAGGCGAAAACCCGCACGAAGTGATCGTGCGATTTGCCGAAGGGTTACCAGATGATGTTTATCGCATCGAGGTGTTTGGCGACGGCCCGACAGTTCTCCGCAACGGGATCGGCGAAGCATTCCAAGACGGTGGCTACGAAAGACTCGACTTCAGTTTGGATCTTGGCTCCCAGATCATCTCCATTACTCCCCAACCAGTGGGTCGAGACGCCAACGGAGATTTGGTGCAGGAGCTGGACAAAATCGTTGTCTTCTTCAACAACGACGATCTCGATATCGCAGCCGCGACTAACATCGACTTCTATCAGTTGATCTTCACCAACGACACGGTTGAGAACACGGACGATACGGTCGTTACCCCGTCGAGCGTCGACTACGATCCTATTACCGACATGGCCATACTGACATTTCCGGCCGATATCAACGAGTTGGTATCGGGAACGGGAACGTACCGACTGCGAATTGGTACGGACGAAGTCTTCCCAACACCCCCAGAGGAAATCGAAGTTCTCGCTCACGTAACATCGGACTTGGGTACTGGTGGGTTGGTCGAAGTCAACTTTGAATCGATCAACGAACCTTACGGCGAAGCGCTTGAATTGCATATCCGCACGGAGGACTTCGGCCAAGCTGGTGCACCAAAGGTTGACGTCTTCGATCATCAGATCGAAATCGTCTTGAACTCGAATGCGGGCAACGAATCAACTGCGCTGGACTTGATCTTAGCGTTGAACAGTCATTTTCGCGCCTCCCAGCTTGTACTCGCCACTGTGGCCAGCGGCAATCCGACGCTCCCAATCGGTGGTCTGGCTGTTGACTACTCGCCACTGCAGATGGACGGACTTGGCTCGAGCTTTGACACGGCCTTTCAGTTCACTCGGAATCTGGATGCCAGCGGCTTCATCGTCAGTTCGTCAATCGACCCGCAGGTTTACCGCCTCAATTTTCCTGGTGGCAACGACGAACCAGGGCACCGCGATGTTCCTGGCAATCACCTCGCCGACGGTGCATCAGACACGGAGCCTGGTATCACAACGGTTCCCTACAACTTCCTGAAAGTTGTCCAGGGGTTCTTTAATATTATTACGGAAAACCAGCGGAACCGAGCCCGCGAGATCTTTCAGATTTATGGCGATGCGACTGGCGTTCAGTTCTACGAAACTGAGAGCGAAGGAATCATCGTTTATACGGGCGATCCACTGGTTCGATTCTTCGAGCCAAACGCAGCCATTATGGACGCGGCCCTGTTTGATTCGGGCGACGATCTGTTTGGAGCACATTGGGCGCAGGTTGCGATGGAAGAGATTGGCTTCCAATTGGGCCTTGGCACCGACCCGGATCTTCCCCCATTTCAAGCTCAAGGTAATGAAAATCCCGACAGCATTGACTTTCCACTGTTGAACCTTTCCGGCGGTCCGACGCCAGAAGTCATCGACGACGTCACGGGTCTGCCGTTTAATACACCAGGCCAGGAATTCGATAATGAGGTCGAGCCCATTTTCCCTGGTGATCACGACATCGTTCACCTCAATCGGCTTTACAACCCCGAAGGCAAAGACATCGACCTCTATCGATTCACGATCGACGTCGAAGCTGGCCGCAAAGGTGTGTTCACCGCTGAGACGATTGCCGAGCGACAACGCGATTCCAGTCAACTGGACACGGCACTGGTTCTGTTTCGCGAGAACGCCGACGGCACACGCGAGGTCATTGCCAAGAACAACGACTACTTCAGTAACGATTCTTACATTGAACTCGACCTCGAAGCCGGCACCTACTTTATTGGCATCAGTGCTGCGGGCAACACGGAGTACGACCCGATAATCCAAGATTCGGGCATCGGTGGTAAGACTCAAGGGAAATACGATTTACGGCTTCACTTCCGGGTGGATGCGGAGCAAATCATTCGCGACGATCCGGTCGAATTGATCGTGACAGGAAAAGGCTCGAACTTCCTGAATGGACAAACCGTCAGCATCACCAACCAAGGTGGTACAACGGAAGTCTTCGAGTTTTCGCTTTCCAACACACCCGCCGCCAACCGCATCAATTTCAACAGTGGCACGACGACTTTCGCACTGACCCAGGCATTGGTCGATGCGATCAATGGTAGCGCTCTCAGCGTCAACGCCGCGGCTTTTGGTTCGCAGATTCGCTTTGAAGAAAACGCCGCTGATATCACACTCAGCCCGGGTTTCTTTGGCATTGACGCAGATATCGCTGGAACGAAGTTCGACGGAGACTCCGACGGCGTTCCTGGTGGCGTCTACAACTTCTGGTTCCGGGCTCAAACACTCGACCGCATGCTGACCATCACGGGCGACGCCGATGATTTTATCGATGGCGATGCAATTACATTGACGGACAGCGACGGCAACGTCGAGACATTCGAGTTCAACGACACCACGGTTGCCAATGCCCCCCGCGTCGCGGGCTCAAATCCAGTCAACTACTCACCTGGCGACGATGCAGGCGCGATTGCAACTTCGCTAGCCACAGCAATCACCACGGCTGGTTTCGGCGTTACCGTTTCGAGCCTGCTCGGTCCGGTGGTTACGATTGACGGCGACCGCACTCTGACCACGGTTGGAGATCTTCGCGACGTCACTATCAGCAACCGAACGATTTTTGTCGACAAGTTGAAAGACCCCGAACTGAACAACAATGTTCCGGCGAATGTTGCATTCGATGGTTCTCCCGACGCGCCGTTTTACAACATTGCGATGGCATTGCAATCGGTCCGTTCTGGTGACACACTTCGCATCGTTGGCAACGCTGGCTTGGATGGCGACATCCTCACGTTGGAAGACAACTTCTCTTACCAGATTGGCTTCAATTCCCTCGGTCAGCCGCTCTCTGACGGCCCTACTTTCCAGGTGCCTCAAGGCGTCATGGTGATGATCGACAGCAATGCGATCTTCCAAATCCGCCGCGCTCGCATCGGCGTTGGTAGTTCGCAACCGGGAATCGATCGCAGTGCTGGCGCTCTGCAGGTCCTCGGTACACCTCGTATGCTCGACGAAAATGGCGAGGTCATTCGGGACACCGACGGCAACGACATTCCTGGTTACGTTTACTTCACGTCGTTCAACGACACCGAAATCGGCTTGGACACGAACGACTTCGACCCGACAGTGCCAAAAGCAGGAGACTGGGGTGGCCTCGTTTTCCGCGACGACGTTGACCGAGCCACTGGCGTATTCCTTTACAGCGATGAAGGCATTTTCCTAAACAACATTAACCACGCGGACATTCGTTACGGTGGTGGAAATATCAACATCGCTTCCGTGCCTCAGGTCATCACGCCGATCCACATCACGGATACGCAACCAACAATCACTTACAACCGAATTACCGCGAGTGCAGACGCGGCGATGTCAGCGTCGCCCAACAGTTTTGAGGAGTTGAATTTCCACGCTCCTCGTCACCAAGGCAGTGCATTTACGTCGGGCTATACTCGCATCGGCCCCGATATTCATGGCAATGATACGATCGAAAACTCGATCAATGGATTGTTCGTCCGCATTTCGACGCCAGCGGGCAACGACATCGAACGGCTTACAGTTTCGGGTCGTTTCGACGACACGGATATCGTTCACGTCATTGGCGAAAACTTAGTGATCCAAGGTCAACCGGGTGGAGCTCTCGAAGAGTTTGATCCACCACCGGTTCGGCGAGTCACTTCGACACCGGTAACAGGTGGTGATTTGGTTGCGGGACTTTACAGTTACCGAATCGTTTTTGTCGATGAGTTTGGCCAAGAGAGTGTTCCATCGAACGAATTTGGCACTACGATTTTGGGGGAGGGGGTTGGCCAAGGTTCGATCAAGCTAACAATACTTCCCGAAGTAACTCCTGGCTCGGACTTCGTCAGCCGCCATCTGTATCGCACCGACGAATTTGGCAACGGGCCGTTTGTCCGCATCGCCGAGATCAGTGGACTTGGCGAGACATTTGTAGATACCGGCATTGATTCGCGACTGCGAGCTCCGACGCCCGATCGCACCTTAGAGACGCCATCGATTTCGGGTACCACCCTGACGCCCGCTCTTGGCGGCGGTCTTCGAGAAGGCTTCTACAACTACAAATTCACTTACCTCGATCGCTTCGGCAACGAGAGCATTCCAACGGCAGCGACCGTATCGGTTCCGGTAAGCGGGAACCCGAACGCCAATGGCAATCCGGGCACCGGCACAATGGTTCTCAATAACTTGCCTGCCAGCCTCGATCCGGCTCAAACACGAATCAACATTTATCGCAGCGACCTCAACGGCCAGCGACCATATACGTTGATCACAACTCTGCCCGCTGCATTTACGACATTCCGCGACGTTGGTGCTCGTGGAACAACGACGTTGCACGAAATATCCCGACCTCGACAGGACGGTCGTTTGGCAGTCGATCCCGCGATTGTAGTCAAGCTTGACGGTGCTCGTATCGAGTCGGAGTTTAGTGGTCAGTTGATCGCGGAAGGCCGAGATGGCCTCGAGGTGACCTTCACTTCGGTGCGCGACGATCGCTACGGTGCGGGCAACACGTTCGACACTTCCAACGACGGCTTGCCCGTTCCCACAATCAACGCTCCCGTGCCAGGTGACTGGGGCGGCATCTTCATCGGCCATACCAGTTCCGCGCACATCGATCACGCAGTGATTGCTTACGCAGGTGGTATCAACCGAGTCGAAGGAACCTTTGTCGGGTTTAACGCGTTGGAGATTCACCAGTCGGAAGCTCGCGTCGCTAACTCGATATTCGAGTTCAACGCGGACGGTACTGGCGGTCAAGGACAAATCAACCGCTTCGGCCGCGGCTTCAACGAACCTGGCGTAATCTTCGTCCGCGGCTCGCAACCAATCATCTATGCCAACGTGATCCGCAACAACACCGGACCGGCGATTAACATCAATGCCAATTCGCTGAATTCGGACATCACACCCGATCCAGGTCGCGCGACTGGAGAATCGGATTTCATTGATGGCTACCGAGACAACCAAGGGCCACTTATCCTGGACAACCGCATTGGCAATAACTCGATCAATGGAATGATCGTCCGCGGTGAAACTCTGACGACCGAGAGCGTCTGGGACGACACCGACATCGTTCACGTTTTGCTCGATACGATCTACATACCAGACTTCCACACTTTCGGCGGTATTCGCTTTGAAAGCAGCCCGAACGAAAGTCTAGTCGTTAAACTTCAGGATCAAGATCCAACGGGCACCAACCCGAACAATTTGGCAATCGACCCGCCGAACTTTGCCGGTTTCTGGGCATTCGGTCGCCCCTTAGAAGTCAGCGACCGCATTGGTGGTATCCTGCAGGTAGTAGGTCAACCGGGCTCGCCTGTCGTCTTTACTTCGCTGGCCGACGACAACCACGGCGCTGGCTTCGCTCCCAATGGTGATCCTCAGAACGACACCAACAACGACGGCGGCCTGACATTTCCAACCCCAGGCGATTGGCGTGGCCTGAGACTGGATCGCTTCAGTCACGATCGCAACGTGGAGATCATTACCGAATTCGAGCCGCGCGACCTGAATACTCCAGGTAGCAATGCAAATCCAGAGAATGCTCAATTCATTGGTCAACTGGCCGGAGACGAGAAGAGCGGCGATGAAAACCTCCGTCTTGGATACACGATTCACGGCTTCTTGAACGACCCCGCCGACATCGA
>JBLHLE010000416.1:0-6566 GCA_047620805.1 Pirellulaceae bacterium | reverse complement strand
TTAATCTTGACTCGTCCGTGCCCGACGAAATAGAGCAGCTGCGAGTTAATGATTGGGTGACTTTCGAACAGGGCGTGATCTGGTTTTGGAAGTCCGTAGTTTTCGGGCGGCCCAATCGCTATCCGCAATGTGTACGCCGAAAACCATCGATAGAGCCAGAGTGGCAGACGCCAACGATTGAGCCAGTCTCCGCAAGCATCTACCGGTTTGCCGTATAAGAACTTTGGCAAGAAGTGGTAGCCCCGGCGCATGCTGAGGAAAGTCTCAGCGGCGAATTGAGCTGATTCGACCGCGATATCGCACCCCGAGTTTCCCGCACCTACAACCAATACTCTTTCGCCTTTCAGAGTGTCGGGGGACTTGTACTGACTGGCGTGAATTGTTTTTCCCGCAAACTCGCCTTCAAATTCTGGACGATGCGGCGACCAATGGTGGCCGTTTGCTACGATCAAGCCGGCAAAAGTCGCCTGCTTCGTTTGCCCAGACCTAACGTCGCGCCACTCGATTTCCCAGTGACCGTTCACTTCGTTGGCCGCTGTGATTTCACACTCGAACTGAATGTGTTTCCGCAGTCCAAAGTGATCGGTGTAATCACGGAGGTATCGCAGTGCTTGGGAGTGGTGCGGGAAGGGAGGAAACTCTTTGGGCATCGGGTAGTCTGTGAACTCGGTCATCCGCTTTGATGAGATCAGATGAGTCGAGGCGCAAACGCTGCTCGACGATTTCCCGAAGTACCAGTTGCCGCCAACGTCGTCCTCGCGTTCGAAGCATTGGACTGGGATACCGCGAGCAGCCAATTGTTTTATCGCAGTTAATCCGCAAGGACCTGCTCCAATTACACAATATTTTGAACTGGCTGACGAACCTAGCATGTTGCACACAAATTAGAGGCGAGTTTAGCGAACTGATATTTTTTTCTTAACTTCGTATTTTGCCTAGACGCCTAGCGAGTTGAAGCGTTGTAAAAGTAGACGAAGGTTATTGAACCAATTTATACGTTCGACGTACTAAACCATAAACGATTACAGATAAATAACTTAACAGGAAATATATTATTAAAAGGTTGACGCTTTGGGGGGCGATCCTTAACAATGATGGAGTGCAGAGAAGGGAGACTGAACTGAACGGTCTACGAGATTTATTCCTGATTTCCGCATGAAATAGGAATCTTTCCCCAGGACAAGTTCGTCTTTTGACTTGGTTAAACGGTGAAGTCTTTAGAGGCAAGTATTTGATTTCGCCAACGGGAAACGAATCGCCGTCACGCTGCGCCGATTGAGAACAACGAGCTCAGAACGTTTCGCGAAAAACAGGTCCAGCTTTATTTTCCGTTCGCGTATGCGCGTTGCGGAAGGTTGGGACGCTGCGCGCACTGTCGCGTGTCGTCTGTGGGAATTTCGATTTTTAGCGGATCACCAAGGAGTGAAGAAATGCAAATGAAAGCCAATCGCGCGACGTCTGTTGACGATTATAAATTGCTGAGCAGTTTCGAGGCTGTTCGCAAGACCCTTCAGTCTGACTTGTTCACCGATCGATTGGAAAAAACGCTCGCTTATTGGGTCCTTCCCAATGACCGTCGACTTCCCCTGGCATTTCTGCCACGAACACTCCAAAATCTGCTCGATACGCCCTTTGAAGATCTTACTGCGACTCCTGGCGTGGGGCAGAAGAAGATTGGGTCATTAGTCAAGTTGCTTCGCCGCGCGACAGAAGAGCAAACGCCCGCTGCACCATTTGGTCTACTGGAATTCGAAGAGACAAACGGACCGGATAATCAAAATGGTTCGTCGCGACTGCGAATCAATCGAGACCTCAGTGATACGTTTACGCCGGAACTGGTTTCCGAATTGATTTGGAGCAAATGGCGCGAGACGGTGACACACCACAGGATGGAAGACGAAAAATTGGGATTCTTGACTCCCTCACTGCAGGCCCTGCCGACCGTAATTTGGTTTCGCCCGTTGGCTTTCTATCTCGACAAGACCCTCGAGCAGATTCGCAGTCTAAAGACCCACGGTGAAAAACGCATTCACGGTGTGCTCGAAGTCTTCTATGTGATCAATCGTATGCTGGCGCATGTGCGACCTAACGAACATGTGGCAATTCGCATGTCTCCTCGTTTTGCAGTCCCCGTCGATAATTGGATTACAGATCGATTGCGATCTACCGATTTGCCGAGCGCCGAGGAACTGAAAGGGCGACTTTGCGAGCCGCTTCTCGAACAACTCAAGACAGATGTTGGCGAAGAGATCGCCAGCTTGGCGCGGGGACGACTGGGACTTGATGGCGAAATCGATTCGGTTCGGGATCAGGCACAACGAATGAATGTCACGCGCACTCGCGTCTATCAGCTGTTGGACGATTGTTGCCGCGCGATAGATGTACGCTGGCCCGAAGGGCGTTGCCGGTTGGACCACTTAATGGACCGTTTCCGTCGCGAAGGTCGGCCTGAACACCGGCAAGCAATGGAGTTGTTCGCCAACCTCATCGACCTGTTCTTCTCAGGGAAACAAGAACCGCTGGCAAACTAACTCGCGTTAATCGCTTCAGCCGATTAACGAATAGTAACCGGAAACGAAATCCTATCGAACGGGTCCTATCGAACGGGTCCTATCGAAGGGGTCCTATCGAACGGGTCCTATCGAAGGGGTCCTATCGAACGACGTCGCGATAGACGGCACCCAATCGATGGACTCTGCTGTCCTTTTGCTGTTGCTTCACGAAGGAGGCATCTGGGACAGGGACGACATTGGTTGGAGCCGAATGGACTCCGCTTCGCCAAGCTGCACACTGTTGGCGACGGTGCTCGCGATTAAGATCCTGTTTTGCTCGATCGAGTTGTTGCAGACGCAATTGGCTGGCCTGTAGGCCGTAGCGCGAGCGTTGCAAAGTAGTCAAAAACGGCGAGTAAGATTTGTGATCGCGGAATGAATTGAACCGCTCGTATTCGATTACTCGGACGGTGTAGTCATCGATTTGAGTTCGCACCAAGTACATTTCGTCTTCAATGGACTGGAGACGGCGGATGTAGTCGAAACGATCATTGATTCGCTGGCCTGGTTGGTATACCTGATCGATCGTCGGTCCACCTGGTGAGCAAAGGCAATCCATTCCAATCGAACCTATCACGACTGCACGTGGAGCTTGATAGCACGAGCCCGCCGGGCAATCGATGATGACCTGAGCTTCGCTCGTTGTAACAAGAACGAATCCGATAAGTAGCACACAGATGGTTGCAGGGAGCTTCGACATAACATGACCTCGTGCGCGACGAATGAACGGAAATCAACTTTAGTGGGACGCTTACGTCAGCGGGAACTGAGCAAAGCGAGAGGGTCTGATTCCACATTAATTGAGGCGTGCATTTGTACAAGAGTTTTTGTTTCGGAGTTGAAACAATTCGTCACTGTGAATTTACGTTTGTAACGGCAGGATCCACCAGTGCAAAAAAAGGGAGGGGAGCCAATCGTGCGAAGCGGCCGAAGGGCGGTTCCGGCTATTGGCTCCCCTCCTCTTTCTTGAATCCTGGGACCGACTGTACCGGTTATGACCCTGCCGCGTCGGCACGAAGAATAACCGCTGAGTGTAACTGAGACCGAAAGTTGTCCGCGCATTCGGCAAAGCATTCATAAATTGGGCGAATTGCGCCGCCATTGCGGCCGGAATTGAGATGAGTTGATCGAGTTGTTATCGATTGGTCTTTACGCGGCCCATTTCATGCGCGACGATGGTCTGTAATAGAGAAGCTGATTTGCGGCAGCGTTGCTGCACGTCTGAATAATTCAAGGGAGGTGTTGGGAGAATGGTTCGCAACTCGAATTCATTGTCAGGTATTGGGCTCAGTTTCGTCATTGCCACTTTCGTAGTTGGCAGCCCAACTCGTGTTCAAGCACAAGCGGAGAAAAACATTGGCGCGTCGAAAGTCGCCCTGAACGGGTACTGTCCGGTTTGCTTGGCAACGCTGAGCAAATGGGAAGCGGGCACGTCGGAACATCGTATTCAATACGACGGGCAGTTGTACTATTTCCCCGGCGTCGAACAAAAACAGACGTTCATGAAGTCTCCCGAGAAATTCGTCCCGACGCTCGGCGGTGACTGCGCCGTCTCCTATCTAAAAGACAAAGCGCGAGTGCCAGGTGATCTGGATTATGGAGTTCAGCACAAAGGTCGCTTCTATTTTTTCGCCGACAAGCAACAAAAAGCAGTGTTCCTCGCCAATCCAGACGCCTTCGAGAAAGTGGATTTGGCGCTAAGCGGTAACTGCGCCGTTTCCAAAATGGAATTGAGACGCGACGTACCGGGAAGCGCCGAGTTTACTGTGGTACACAGAGGATTTCGATTTCAGTTCTCAAACGCCGAAAACAAGGCACTATTTGAGGCGACTCCAACAAAATACGAGGACGCCGGACAACCATTGCTGGCTCTCGATGGCTTCTGCGCTGTATGCCTCCGAGACGGAAACGGTTGGGTAAAAGGGAGCGAAGCTTTCTCCACGCTGTACGATGGACGCGAGTATCGCTTTCCCGCTGCAGATCAACGCAACACATTCTTGGCCGCACCGCAAAAGTACATCCCGGTTTTGGGCGGCGACTGCGTCGTGTGCCTAGTCAAGATGAACAAGCGAGTGGAAGGTTCCAATTTCCATACCACCTACTACCGAGACCGTTTGTTCCTGTTTCCATCGGGTGAGATCAAACAGCAGTTCAAAGCTGCTCCCGAAGCTTATGCAAACGCCGATGTCGCCTTGCAGGGCAATTGTGCTGTCTGCCTCGTGAAGGGCGGAAAGCAGGTTCCTGGCAGCGCTCAGTTTCAGTACCTGTACGATGGGCTAAGGTACGTCTTTCCGTCGAATGCCGAGTTGACGATGTTTAAGACTGATCCCGCTGGCTTCGTGCGAGCCATTGCGGAACAGCAACAAACACCACCTGTGACGAATGAGAATACGGCTAACAATTCGCCAAATTCTGCCCCACTAACTAATCCGACGAAGCTTGCCGAAAACCCTGCGGCTCAAGGGGCGGTGGACACGACCGATGCAGGAAAACTAATTTCAATCAAAGGAGTGAGCGGATGTGCGGGATGCGACCATGGTGTCGCGCCGCTGAAGAGTCCGCAGGAGCTCGGCTTGGCTGTTGTGGCCGCCGACGGCAGCATCTACGTCATCGAAGAAGCACACGCGTTATACAAGCAGATCTACGAGGCGCGATTCGGGGAGATTAATCTGGCGGTTTCGGGCACGATTATTCAGCGCAAAGGCAAATTCGTTTGGCTTGAGCCGCGTAGCGTAAAGGCGCTACAGTAAACGCGTCTGGGCAGCTGGGAATCTTTCCGTATTCTTCTTCACTTCAACAATCAACACTCTTCATTCATGCTCGACTTGGAACTCGGAAACGACCGCTTGGCGCGGTTACCAGAAGAGGAACGAAGAATAATGATTTATGAGCGTTGATTTATGAGCGTTGATTTATGAGCGTTGATTTATGAGCGTTGATTTATGAGCGTTGAGGTGAAGAGAAGCAGTGTCTGAGTTGCCAGGAGATTCCCGCGAGACATTGCTTACTTGGTTGAATCTTTCTTTGCGTCAAAGCTGTGGCCAAAGACGCCTATCTTGAATTTGTCTTCTGCGGTTTTCTTTAGGAAGACCGAGCCTTTCCAGCCTTTGGCCAAGAGTTTTGGACTTCGAGGGCCAGGAGGCGGCGCGCCTTTAAGGAAATAGGACTGAAACTCAATTTCATCTCCTACTTTCACGTCCGACTTGGAGCGTTTCACGGCAGTTACTTTCGCTACATATACGACCTCGGTCCGAGAATGAAAAAACTCACTTACTGTTTCCTTTACCGTTACTTCCGAGATCGTGATCTCGACGACATCACTACACTCGTCCTTCAACCTTTGGACGTTGGTTGGTGATATCGCGGCACTTGCGGGTACAACGCAAGCAAGTGTAGTTAGGGCGAACAGTAGAAGTGCAATTGAGAATTTTCTGGTCATTTCAGCTGATCCTTAGCTTAGGAATAGGAAGCTTGGTAGGTTTTGTTTGCCTAGCTGGTATATGCGCTTATCGCCCAGTCCGTTGAACGAAGAATGGATACTTGATGAAAAATTGGCTGAGACTAGCTATAGCTAAGCTGCCATCACACTCTTCAGGAGCGGGCGGTTCCCCTTCGCTTGGCTCTTCGGTAATGGGTTCCTTCTGAACAGGCGGTCCACCTTCACTTGGTGCTACTTTGTCAGTTGGATTCTCGCCGTAGATAGATGTTTTCGGATAGAAAGCGTACCAGGCAAACCAATAGGCATTCATGGAGTTGATACCCTCTTCGTAGTCTTCGATCCTTAGTGAGCCCGCCTTACGATCCGCGACGATCTTGTACGATTTCCCGCTGATTGCATCCGTAATACTGTCGCTTTCTCCCAGGCTATCGACTGTATAACAACGACTTTCATCACCACTCCACACACCAAGCACACGCTTTTTGCGTGGCAAAGCTGAGCTTTCATGGTTCACGCCGAAATTCAAGTTCTCCGTTTCCGAGTAGGCAAGATACGGATCAACTCGATAGTCGCGC
>JBLHLE010000415.1:0-6570 GCA_047620805.1 Pirellulaceae bacterium | reverse complement strand
ATGGTTCAAGCGCGATTAGACCGGCGACCAAGCGACTCAACTCCGCTTTTTCCTCGGGAGTTCGATCCGTCAACTGCGGGCTCACATACGTATTTGCTGCAGGGTCGATTCCAAAAAATGATTTATAGGAGTCGTTGCGAGCCGACTCGTCTTGATCTATCAAACTCTCCAGCCATCGGTGTGTGCTCCGCAAGGAATTGCGAGCGTCCATGACATCCAAAGTCATCTGGCGATCCCACCATCCTCTCCCTTCGTATTGGGGCAGGGGCGGTGGGTCGGCGTCGGCAGATTTGTTTTCGCGATGAGTGAGGGCGACGACGCAGATAATACAAGCGGCAGCCAAGACAACCCACATCGCGGAAGCTACGATAATATTACTGCGAGTGGCCATTGATTCTCGCCGGCTTTGTCGACGTTCCGCGATATCCTTTTCGACGCTCCGCAGCTGAAGGTCCGAGAGTCCCAGCCGAATCCCACCCTCGTAGATCTGCAGTCGAGTTTTTTCGCCCAGGGTCGTTCCGTGGGGCCAGTGTTTCTCGAATTCCGCTTTGATTAGCCGCAGGGCTTCCTGTTGTGAAATGAAGTCGATATTCAGTTCGTCGCAGACGCGATGAAGAATCTGGCCCGCGTTAGGTCTGTCGAGTCCAAAATCGGCGGCAGCGACGTCCAAGAATACTTGTTCATCGGCAAATGTGATTTCCCTCTTTCGACTGGCTCGCAAGGAATCGCGAACGTGATCGTGAAATCTTTTTGGCCGGGGTTTTACCTCGACAGTTTGCTCAATGTTGCGACCAGATAAAAGTGCGAAGCCCAGTTCCGTTTGCTCGCGGGTGAGTTCTAACTCCGTGGCCAATTCATCGAGTTGTGCTTGGCTTCGACCGTTGATGCCCCGCTCCCGAGCGATGATTGGTTCGGCTTGCCGCACGAATTCCCGAACTAACGGATCGATATTCATTTGCGATTCGACTTGAGAACTGGGACGTTTTCCTGTTGAAGTATTGTTTGTTGCGGGGATCGTATTGGATTCCATCAGGAGGTCGAGTAACTCGTCTTCCGAGGTTGCCTGCGGACGCGATTTCGAATTGCCGGAATGCGATGTTTTTGAACCAGCGGTAAACGCTTGCGTTCGCGGTTGCGATCGACTCGTTTCGATTTCATCAAAAAGAGTTGCGAGACGGTCGTTGGAGATACTGAGCCGTTGTGCTTGAGCGACGATCTGCTGGCGACTTTGCTCGTTCAGTCCGCCGCATTCGGAAGTAATGATTTCAATCTGATCGAGTAGCGCGCACACGAACGGCTCGCCGTGGTGCTTCTTTTTCAGATCTTTGAAATCGTATCGAGTCATCAGTTACGCCTCAGCACGGTGCTTAACTTCTTTCGCCAGTGTTTGAAATTTCTCTTTGTACGAATCGAATCGAATCGGCAGATACAGTGCTTCGAATTGAATCATCACCTGCGCAGCCTTTTTCGGGTCAGTTTTCGAAAGGCATGCAATGACGTAGTACTTTGCTTCGTACCAGTTCTCGCCATCCTCCGCCTCATCCAGCAATTGCAGCAACGCCCGCCAGGCTTGGTAAGACTTACTATACGACTTGTTGATGAATAATTGCATTCCAGCTGGTCGCAAGTATTGTTTGTTGTGAGGAAAGACTGTCACCAATTCTTGATATGCCTCGGCTGCCGCCGAGTGCTTCTTCAGTTGTCCAGCCAGCTGTGCGAATCGATACCAAGCGTGTTCGGCATTTCGCAGCGACAAAGGTGTCGTGTTCGCCAATTTGGCTTCGGCCCGGATCGCATTCTGCAACTGTGAGTAGTATTCGAAGTTCTTTGCAGGCGACGTTTCGTCTGCCGCATCGACTAGTCGTTGGTCTAACAATGCGCACAAGCTAGTGAGAGCCGCGAGTTCGAGCGACGAGCCGGGCGCGTTTTCGACGAGCCAATTGGTTTCTTGTTCGCAGCGCTTGAGGTCATCCATTTTTCTGGCAAGCTTTAGATGTACGTAGTGGTAGTCGCGTGTCACGTTGGTGGCAAGTGATTGCGATTTTGCAATTCGATCGGCTTGAGTCAAGAGTCGCTCGACACGCGATTTCTCAAACGGTTCGAATGTTAGATACGCATCGGCAAGCTGCACCATAACACCGACATCGCGGGAAGGATTCGCGCCGCGCGGAGTGTTGCTCCAGTACTCTTTGGCGGCATGGGCGAGTTCACTGAGCTGCGCTGCTCGTTGTTCCGTATCCGTGGCCGCCCGTCGCGCCTCTGCGCGAAGAATAACGAGTTCGTAGAGAGCATGCTTGTAAAACTCGCTTGTGGAGTCGATCTTGGTTAGTTCCTCGATCTTTCGTGCAATCGTCGCACCCTCGGATTTGAGTTTGACCAGTTGGAATTTCGCCACATCTGCCAGCTCCTTCCCCCAGAATTCGACATCTTCCTGAATCAAGGCCAGCAGTTCGCGGGAATGGCGGTCTGCCTCCGTAACAACTTCCGCCAACTGTCGCAATGATTTGAACCGTAGCATGGCTGCTTTTTGTGCTTGTTTGCGATGGGATTTCCACTCGCCGCCGATGTCGCGAAGCTCTTGGACATCGTCGATAAATCGTTTGGCGTCGGCAGATGCTTCTTGGTGTTTTCCTATTTGATAGCTTCCGAAGGCAGCTAGGAATCGGCAGTCGAGTGCGAGTGGAGAAATGCCCTTTCGTCGCATTCGATCAAGTGGCGGTCGAATCCGTGCGATCGCTTGTTCATATTGGATTCGGTTCGCTGCCTCGTGGGCTCGATAGAAAGCTTGTCGACCGACTAACAGCTGCAACTCGTCCGGTCCGTCCTCGATATCGATAGAGTATTGAATCACATATTGTTCGACGAGGGCGATTTGGCCGCCGCTGGCGAGGGCCTTCAGCGCCGCGATTCCCGTTGTCTCGTCAGGCGGCGTTCGACCATAAGCTGCCCGAGCAACTAACGCACAGGTCGCGACGTCGAGTTGGATGTTGGGGGTCTCTTTGGCCAACTCGACCAGATCGCCAAACGAGTCGAGAGTCAGTCGGTTACGGCCGGCGAATACCGCTCCGCGGACTCGCCACGATTGGAGCGATCCGGCATCGGTTCCAGCGCTCTTGGAGTCTTTCAACAAGCGAAATAGTGATTCGGCATGATCGTCGTTGCCATCTGCGATTTCAGAAAGCGCCATTCCGATAACAGCGAGAGCTTGAGGCTTGCTGTTCGCCGCCAATAACTCGACGGTCCACTGATCTGTCGCGACGCCGCGGACATCGAGAAAGGTCGTAAACCATTTCCGCGATTCCGTCAGATGTTTGCTTCTCGTCGGTCCGGGCGTCGTAACGGCCGCGTAATAATAGCTCCACCCAGCGAGGAATTGGGCGTGGCGAATCGTC
Organism: Pirellulaceae bacterium; assembly: GCA_047620805.1. Taxonomy (GTDB): domain Bacteria; phylum Planctomycetota; class Planctomycetia; order Pirellulales; family Pirellulaceae; genus JBLHLE01. Next base: position 3,178 of record JBLHLE010000415.1, on the reverse strand, counting down.
CGAAATGTCTTGTCGTCGATGCCGAAGGTCTTCTGATTCGCGGTTATTTCGATCTTGGTCGCCAAGCCAACGAACGAATCGTGTGGATTTGGCAGTTGTGCACGAGCGGTGCTGAATGAACTCAGCCAGCGAAGATATTCAGATTCGAGTTTAACGTACTTGGCGTGAACGGTTTCTACATTGCTGGCGAGATCTTTCGGTTCCGCGCGGATTGGCGACGCACAGGCAAACGCGGCAACCAGGGCGACCAAAATCTTTATGTTAGTTTTGCAGCGGAACATACGATATACCTTGGAGTCCAGCTTGACGGCAGGCGTGCATTGCTGCGGCAACCCAGCGAAACGCGACGCCATCTCGAACGTAAATAAACGCCCCTTCCGGCGCGTCGCGAAAATTGGCTTGGAGGAATTCTTCTAGACTATCGGGACTGGAGAACTGTCGACGTCCAACTCGATACGTCACTTGGTCGCCATTCTGCGAAACGTAAACTACCGCCCGCTCCAGATCCTGATTGACATCGGCTGAACCGGTTGTCTGGAATCGAATTGACGAGGGCATCTCGCGTTCGGTGCGAATAAAACTGGCCGTCGCAATAAAGAATACCAACAGCAAGAAAACAACATCGATCATGCCCGTGAGCTCGAGCTCCGGAGCATAGTGACGATCGGTTTTGCGACAGGACAGTTTCATTTAGTTTTCAGCTCTGGTAGCCTCGACGAGAGTTAGGGGTCTTCGACAGCTACGCGGATGTATTGGATTCCGACGCGGCCCAACGTCGTCACGACCTGATTGATGAAAGCGCTGTCGCAGTTTTCATCGGCGCGAATCACGACGGAGGCCATAGTATTATTGCTGTTCGCGTACTCCGTTTGGACTAGATTATGAAATTGCGCTATGGTGAGATCGCCGCCCCCCACCATGATCGTCCCCTTTTTATCGAGGTTAATGGTCAGTTCGGCTTGGTGCTGTTCGCCATCCGTTTTGAGCTTCGGTAGGTCGAGTTTGGCTCTCTTGATTTCGGAAATCTGCGAGACCGTCATAAAGAAGACGATCAGCAGAAAGACGATATCGATCAACGATGTCATGTTGATCGAAGGCGTTGCTGGCGGTCGTTTCTTTGATAGTCTCATCGTTGTTTCTATTCGTTGTTTCTATTCGTTGTTTCTATTCGTTGTTTCTATTCGTTGTTTCTATTCGTTGTTTCTATTCGTTGTTTCTATTCGTTTTCTCGACGGCTTCTACTTTGATAGGCAAATGTGTTGAGTGAAGAATGGATTAGCGATTACCGCTCAACGGCAGTAGGATTTGTTCCACACGTTTTCCCGCTTCGGCGACTAGAGAATCGATTCGATTGCGGAAGAAACTGACAGCGACCATGGCGGGCATAGCGACGAAGAGCCCCATGAGTGTTGTGATCAGGGCTTTTCCGATTCCGCCCGCCAATTCGTCTGGCTTGGCGAGTCCGCCGGTGGCGGCAATGGTGTTGAATGCTTCGATCATACCCAGCACCGTGCCGCTCAAGCCGAGCATTGGCGCGATTGCCGCGATGAGTGCCAGTCCCGTTGTTTTGCGATACAGGCGAGAGGTGTAGACTTCTCCAGCTTCTTCTGCCGCGGCTTTATACTCAGCAAAGCCAAACTTCGCCGCTTGGTATCGAATGAGCGCCGCATGGATAACCGCAGTGGCCAGGCAATCTTCGCCAGCGGCATCGCAGCAATCCACGGCGTTTTCGATCTCATTGTTTTGAATCAACTCTTCGACTTCGAGCAGCGGAATCTCTGGAATGAGCGCTCCTTTGCGAATCGAGATGGCGTGTTCAATCATCAAGCCTACGGCAGCAACCGAGAGCAAAATAATAATGCCGCCGATTACTCCACCGCCGATAATCACATCGATCATCGTCTTTTGTTCACCGCCCGTGGCGCCATCTTGCGCGAAGGCAATTGCGGGAGCTGTGGCTGTGACCAGCACCACTAATAGCAGGCAAATTAGCCGTCGCGCGAGGTGAAGTTGCGATTGTCTTTTATCTGTAATCATTAGAAGCTACTCACGTGGTGATAGGTGCCGCCGGAATCCTTGGCGATTGCGCGGAGCTGAACTTCCCCCTCTTTCGAGAGAAATGAGATTGTGTGAATTGTGGTCTTCGGATCTTCGTCGTTGAGGTCGCGTAGTTGCGCGTCGATAGCGTCGAATTCGCCATCGCTCATTAGCCAGATTTCGTCGGGACGCCGTTCTGCGTTTAGTGCCAATCGCAGAGCAGGGAGGGGTTCTGTGCCCCCATCGGATCGAATGGATGTAACCCATTGTTGGATGTTGGGCCGGTCGACTTTGGGATTTCTCCACGCCGCGTTCTCGTACGGCTTGGGTTGCGAGTGAAAGAAGATGATCTTGCAAAGCCGAGTGCCGCCCATTTGGTCAACAGTTTTGAAAATCTCGCGTTTAACGTGATCTAGTTTGCGGCCTTCCATGCTGCCCGAGCAGTCGGCGATGATGCACAAGTAACGGCCTTGGGCGGCGACTCCCATAAACGACACATCGCTGGCGGAACCGCCCGAAATTCCCAGATCGACGTTGGAGGTGGTGTCGCTGCCAATGGCAAAGTTGATGTCGCCGACCAGCGAGTCCGCGGCACCCGCTTGTCCACCGATTTCGTAGTTTTGAGTTGGATCGATATCGGTTGTATCGAGATCTCGTTCGACAGCGGCTTCCACTTCCTGGAAACTTGTCTTTTGAACTTCCGTTTCCTGAGCAGACGGAGCGACGGGCAGCGGTTGAATGGCATATTCGTCTTCTGGAACGGGCAATTGCCAAGCAAACAAAGCACACAACAGTAACAGCATCGTGTGGATCAAGCACGATGCGGTCGTCGACATCAAACTTTTCCCCCAAGGATGAGATGTTTCGAGCGCCGATTCACGCGGACCGGAATTCGCTGTCGAATCGGCATCGAAAGTCCGCCCGCAAACACTGCACTCAATCTGGCTCTGCAATCGATCTAGCGAGACCTCAATTGTGTTGCTGCAATGTTGGCATTGTAGTTTCATAAGACACGCTAGTTTCTTGGTTCAATGTTTAACGGTTCAATCATCTGGCCGCAGGAAACGCACCTCAATGGACGAGCCGCCATTGCAGTCGGGACATTCATTGGCATTTGACAGAATGGGCAGCTAACGATTTG
>JBLHLE010000414.1:0-6575 GCA_047620805.1 Pirellulaceae bacterium | reverse complement strand
GTATATCACGTCACCTTGAAGGCGAAAATTAGCTTGCCGATTGAACTTTAACTTCAACTTTAACTTTAACTAAGGCGTTCGAAACATAGACTGTTCATAGCGCGACGAGCTTGTTAGTTGTCTTTGCAACTCAACTTGGTTCTAAGACCCCTCCCGCGGCTGATACCGCGACCTCCCCTTCTCAGTTCGCTTTGGGGGCAGCCGATAAATCGTCAGCCCCCAAAGCGAATTGAGTGGGGAGGTAACTCGTGTGGGAAAGTGACTCGCGTGGGGAGATACACTTTCGAGAGCTTGAAAATCACGCCTCTGGCACACAATGTATCGGCGCAAAAAAACGGCGACTGCCAGTGGGGCAGTCGCCGAATTATATAGCTAATCGACTAAAGTTGCTTAGCAGCGCTGGACGTTATTCATCGTCGAGGTCTGCGAATACCGCATCCAACGCATCTTGCGATGCAGCGTCATCCGATTCGACGATCAATAGTTCGAGTGAATCCGAGTCGTCGTGTGCGGGCGTCTGGCTCCAATGGGTATCAACCACGTTTGGCGCCAATGCCTGCTCAACAAGGTTTTCGCCAGCCGGAGCCGAGTCGGCAACGACTCTTACGTCTACAGATTCCCCTTGTGAGGCCGATTGACCATTGATGTAATTGATAATCAGCAACACATCCAAGGGCGACACGATATTATCGCCGCTGGTATCGAGGTTCATATTGCTGTTGTTCTGCCCGCCAGCGCTTTCGCCCTGAGCTACCGAACTATCGTCATTGATATTGTTGATGACGATCAAGGCGTCCAGCGGCGAGACACTGCCGTCCAAGTTCACATCCAGACTTAATCCTTCGCCTTGGCCCAGGACAGCTGGAATTGGCGCGATTAGATTCGGTACTCCAGGGAATGCGAATACGGTCACTTGCGCAGTGGATATAAAGTTCCCATTGCTGACCGTATAAGTGAACGTCTCGACAGGCGGACTTATCAAACCGGGAGCTGGCGTGTAGTAAACGTAGTCATTGTCGAAGGCCACATTACCACCCAGGTTGGGAGCAGTAGCTGCGACGATCCTCAGTGGAGCGCTATTGGCGTTCGCGAAATCGTTGGCCAGTACGTCTAACTGGACTTGCTGAGCTCCCGTAGCAACAATCCTGATGTCGTCTACAGCCGCAATCGGTTGCGGGTTGGGAACCAAGCCTAAGAACTGATAAAAAGTAACTCTTTCGTCGTAAGTCGAGCCGACAAATGCCCGCTTTGACCAAGAGTTAACCCACACATGCGACGCGTCGTGGAATTTATTAAAGTCGGTAACCTGAAATATCTCGACGAATGTGTCGGGGTCGTATCCAGGTACCGGATTCGTTTCTTCCAAAATGTAACGTCCCAGCTGCAAGTCTTGCACGGCGAACAATCCCCACCGCGAATCGACATCCGGAGCGAGATTGTCTTGAACCGTAATCGGCTCGTCGACAATGTCGGTATACAGTCCGGTTGTTTTGTCGTAGGAATGTGTGCGTGTCAGGGTAAATGTTACCGCACCTAGCAACTCGCCATGCTTGTCCTCTTTCCGCCAATAGATCTGGCCACGATCCTGGTTTCCGAAACTCAAGCACTTATCGACAATCACATCACGACCGTCAAACTCTTGCCCTTCGGCTTGATCCAGTTTGGCGACATAGATCTGGCCGCCGGTGATCGTGATCGGTTGCGGATCGTGCGTAGTCTGCGCGAATCCTGGGATCTGCTCTTCGCGGACAACATAGGTGCCAGGCAGTAGATTGGTGAACCAGTATAAGCCCTGTTCATTGGCCGTGATCGCGCCATTAAAATCCAGGTCGATGGGCGCGGTTAACACCGGGCCAACGAAATTACCAAAGGCATCGAATACCGGATTTCCCTGCAGGTCGGTCAATGTAATAGTGAATCCATTAAGCCGCTGATCACCGGGATCTTCGACACCATCGCCATCAATGTCTTCAAACTTGTGTCCGTGGATGGCGCCAAAGTAAATGTTCCCGAAGGCCAAATCCGAATTGGGAAACGATTCAAATTGACCGGGCCCAAGTGGACCCATCGAAGTGCTTTGCCCGAACTCGGCAACTGCTTCCTCGCCACTAACGATGAACACGTCGACACTGACGTTGGTAGTGGGGAACGAATTCGCAGGCGGTGTTTCAGTCACATTGTAAAATCCAGGGTACAGGCCCTCGAACCAGTATTCGCCGTTGACGTTCGTCAAAGTCGTAATCGATTCGATGAACCCGTCGCCATTGGTATCGCCGGTCAATGTGATGGTCACTCCGCTAATCCGCGACTCGCCATCGTCCAAGCCGTTTCCATTGCGGTCATAAAACTTGTATCCGTGAATCGAGCCTGGGTATGTGTTACCGAATGCTAAATCGGTGTATACGGACTCGTACTGGTCCGGGCCCAATGTTGCCATACCGAACCGCGCCGAGAGTTCTTCGCCTGGGGCTAGACCATACGCAAACGGCTGTTGCGTAGTCGCAATGGAGCCCGTGGGCGGAGTTTCAGTGACCAAGTAGATACCGGGGAAGAGGTCCTCAAACCAGTACTCGCCGTTGACGTCCGTCTGCACAATTTGTACATCGCCGATGCCATCACCGTTCGAATCGCCGGTCAGCGTGATTGACACACCGGCCCAACGAGGTTCCCCACTATCGAAACCGTTGCCGTCTAGGTCATGGAATTTGTAACCGTGAATAGAGCTGGTTAAGTAGTTGCCGAAGACCAGGCACTTCTCGAGAATCTCTTCGCGCGGGTCATTCGGATCGAGCATCCCTTGGCCGATGTGCGAGACGTAAACTTCGCCTTGCACGATCGTCAGAGGAGGTGGGCTGTGCGTCGACTGCCTCCAACCGTCGACTTGCACTTCGCGTACGAAATACGTGCCGGGTAGCAGATCTTCAAACCAATATTCGCCGTTGCCATCGGTAAACTGAGTATCCAGCAAGTTACCATTGGCATCCAACAACTGAATCTCCCATCCCAGCAACCGTTGCTCGCCCGGGTCGTTTACGCCATTGGCATTGAAGTCCTCGAATTTATAACCATGGATGGCACCCGGCAACGCGTTGCCAAACATCAACTCGTCACCAATTCCGTCCAGATTGCTGTCCGCCAGGACCTCAAACCGCGGGTCTCCAAATGGCGGCAACATCGCCGCGCCGGGCGTCCAAACGAATTCCACTCGACTCTCCAAATCAAAGCTGCGAACAGTGGGAGTCGTTGCTACGTAGCCCGGAGGTACGATTTCAGTAACCGTGTAGCCGGTGCCGGGACCTCGCCCCGCAAAACTCGGCATGAGCCCAACGAACCAGAATTCGCCGTTGATATCGGTATTGACTGTGAGGTTTATCTGAAAACCCAAGCCAGAGATACCCGTCAGCTGGAACTCGACGCCTGCCAGCGGCACATCGATTGCCGGATTGTAAAATCCGTCGCCATTGCGGTCTTCAAACTTGAAACCGTGAATAGAACCCGGAACGGTATTTCCAAAGACCAAGGCATCGCCGTAGACAATTTCAAACCGCGGATCGTCGAAAGGCAACGTCGCCGCGCCGGGCGTCCAAACGAGTTCTTCTCTACTTCTCAGGTCGAACGACGTAGTAACAGGTGTAGTTGGGACAAATCCAGCTGGGACGTTCTCCGTAAGCGTGTATCCAGTAGCCGCCCCTTGACCTGCGACGCTGGGCAGAATACCGGTAAACCCAAACTCACCATTGCCGCCTGTGGTCTCGGTGCGAAAGATGAAATTCCCTTGCGCATCAAAACCGGTTAGCGTGAAATCGACACCGGCCAGCGGAAAATCAAACCTAGGATCGTACACCCCATCGCCATCGATGTCCTCGAATTTGAAACCGTGAATGGAACCCGGAACAGTGTTGCCAAACATCAACTCGTCACCGATTCCGTCCTGATTGCTGTCCGCCAGGAATTCCACTTGCGGATCGCCCGGTTGAAGATTTGCGGCTCCATTTGTCCAAACGAATTCCAGTCGGCTTTCCAGGTCAAACGTTCGCACGACTGGCGTTGTTGGGACAAATCCAGCAGGGACGGTTTCGGTGACGGTATAACCTGTGCCTTGCCCTTGCCCAGCGACACTGGGAAACAAATTCTCAAACCAGAACTCGCCGTTAAAGTCAGTGAACGCGTTGATGCTGTAAAAATTTCCTTGGCCATCAAAGCCGGTAAGTGTGAATTCGACCCCCGGAAGAGGAACATCGATAAAGGGACTGTACTGACCATCTGCATCGACATCTTCAAATTTGAAGCCGTGGATGGAGCCCTCCACGGCGTTTCCGACAGCCAAATCGAAAAGAATCAACTCGGTAAGCCCCAGATCGGCTGCGAGGCCAGCGGTTGCTACGGCAGCTTCTCCCGCACCGTTGATGGCGATGCCAATGTTCGACGGGTCAGTCGTCGTCAGTCCGAAACCTGGATCGAGTACTTCGCTGACGAAGTACACGCCAATCGGCAGGTCCAAAAATCGATAGATACCCGACTCAGTAACGGGATCGATGAAAAAGTCGCCGTTCAGATCGACATCGCCCGTAACCACTTGTAACGGCGGGTTGATTCCGTCATTCAGCTCAAAGAGAACGCCATTTAGCCGCGGTTCGCCGAAGTCTTCGATCCCGTCGGCGTCCAAATCCTCAAACTTGTAACCGATAATCGCAGAAGGAATTGCCTCCAACGCGACATCGTTGCCGTCGCCACCCACGTAAGTTATTCGCATGGGGACACCGTTCAACACGCCCACCGCCGCACCCTCCGCGGGTGCGAATGCTCCTAAATTTACAGGTTCAAAACCGTCGTTGCTGATAATAACGAATTGTTCGCCAGTCGCTGGTACATGGGTTCCAGTCAAATTGAACGTCACTGCCCCAATATCGACGATACCGTTTACTGCAATATTCGAAAAATCGACGGTGGGAGCTGTCCCAGGGGCGTCGAGCGCCACGTCGAAATTTGAACCGTTCGTCAGAACAAGGTCACCGGAAGCGGGTTGCCCACCCCCCAACCCAAATGGCCCCAGTGTTCCGCCGGGCTGTATGGTTAGTGGGCCGGTTGCTGGGAATTGCGCCGGTGTAAAGGAACCACCAGCATTGATACTGATCGCAGACGTCGAAAAAGTCGCTTGGCCCGTAAGGACACCGTTGATGTTCGCCAGTCCGGTGAAGAGAAATTGACCAAACATGGAAATTGTTGTGTTCGCATCCACAGTGAGGTCAAAATTTCCACTCACTTCGCTAACAAGATTAATCCTAGCGGGCGTGTTGCTCACAATCGTGGTATCGGCGTTCAATACCAACAGCGCGCCGAGATCCACGCGTTCATCGATCGCGCCGTCGACGGTAATCCCCACAATTCCAAGTGCCGTTCCCCCGTTAGAAACAGACCAAGGGGAACCGGGGAAACCATCGTTGTCAACGAATTGCAACGTCAAGTTATCAGTCGCGGCTGGCAGGTCTGCGATCGGGCTACGAGAGCCGAGTCCCACCGTGTCCGTGTTGAACACTAAAGTGTCACCAGCCGCGGGTAGGGCTCCGGTGTCGTTGCCGGCGATGTCATCCGCCCAGTTTCCCACTGTCGACATGTTGTTGTCGATGTCTCCCTGCCAGAAAAGCGTCGCTAGTAAACGACGATCTTCCAGAGTTTCCGCCATCAGCTTGACGCCACTGCGGGCACGTCGCTGTTCTGAAACTCGGCGACGTAGTTGCTTGGAATTGTTTTGTGATGTCAATCGATTGATCCAGTTGCTAATCATGTTGAAAGTCCGATTGAAATGTCGCCCCGAAATTACGGGCTTGGGAAAAAGGCGTGAAACGACCTAGTGGCTTGCAATACAGTCGACTTGCAGGGGTTTACGCAGAAACGCCATACAATTCATGGCACAAAGTATACAGAAACTGCGACCAAGGTGCACGTAATCCACTCAAAACACTCAAACCTACTAACCGCTCCATCTGATGCTATCATCGCAAGAGCATTAATTAGAAAATATTTACGCGTTTCGCCCTGGAAACGACAAATTTCGGTAAATTAAAGCAAAAAATGTAAGATTTAGGAAGGATAGGTGGTTCACGATAAATATTCTAATTAAGGCAAGTTTGTCGCCATTAACTGTTTTGCTGGAATTTCCGGCTGTAACGATACGAAGAGTATTCCGGCTTCTAACGGAAATTCCGCGCGTTGCTTCGTGTGGAAAAGGAAGCTAAATGGCCAGAAGGGCCGACCAGTCAGTTTTAGTGGACCGAGAGCCAATACCTGTTTCGGCAGCCTTAGCGCGAACCCGCATGGCGTCTGCCACCATAGCGATTTCAAGGAGACCCAGACAATGAAGTTCACTCTGCGCGCCAGTATTTTCGCGGTGCTGTTCACTCTTACGAGCGTGCAGCTAGTGAGTGCACAAGCGCCGATTACCAGGGTCACGCCCCAGCAGCAAGTGTACCAGCAGCAAGTGTACCAGCAGCAAGTGTACCAGCAGCAAGTGTACCAGCCACAGATGTCAGTGCCCTACACTGCTCCGCTGCCGTACCAAGCGGTCGCGTTCGAAG
>JBLHLE010000413.1:0-6579 GCA_047620805.1 Pirellulaceae bacterium | reverse complement strand
GGAACGGCGAGATTTCTTGAAGACAGCAACCGCTGGGTTGGCGGCATCGGGATTGGCAATGTCGGGAGTGCTTGGTCCCGTCGGTGCGACGTTAGCGGCGGCGGAAAATATTGCGGCTGCAAGTTCCGCGCGGCAGAGAATCGCCGTATCCACCTACTCGTTTTGGCGTTTTCAAAAAGGCTTGCAGCTACCTATCGAGGATTGCATTCGGCAATCGGCGGAGATGGGGTTCGATGCAGTCGAAGTGCTTCACGTCCAAATGCACCAGACTGACAACGCCTATTTGCAGAAGCTAAAACGCGAAGCGTTCCTCAATGGAATCGATCTCTGCGGCATGTCAACTCACCAGTCTTTCGTTTACCCAGAGAAGGAAAAACGAGACGAGAATATTGACCATACGCTGAAGTGCATCGAGCTCGCTTATCGAATGGGTATTCCAACGATTCGAGTTAATACGGGACGTTGGCGAACGATCACTAACTTTGATGAATTGATGGCCAAGCGAGGCGTCGAGCCGACTCCACCCGGTAGAAAGGACGAAGAGGCTTTCAAGTGGGTGATCGACAGTCTCGCTACGCTTGTCAAAAAGGCAGAAGAGTGTGGAGTCACGATGGCACTGGAGAACCACTGGGGACTTAGCCGTACACCTGAAGCGATCCTTCGAATCGTCAAAGAAATCGATTCGCCTTGGCTGCAAGTGTTGATGGATACGGGCAATTTCTTAGAAGATCCTTATGATGAACTGGAGAAGATTGCGGCTCAAACCGTCTTCGTGCAAGCGAAGACATACTACGGAGGTGGGACGTGGTATACACTCGACCTCGACTATCCTCGGATCGCCAAGATTTTGCGAAAGCACAACTACCGCGGATACGTCTCTCTCGAATTCGAGGGGAAAGAGGATTTCAAAACGGCGATTCCGAAAAGCTTGGCGATGTTGCGGAAGGCCTTTTAGTAAGCCCGTGAAGCTGTCCGCGCTTTCCTGAATGGAGTTCGTGAAACGGAATTTCTAAAGGCAGGTTAGCCTGAGCGAAGCATGGAAAATCAAACGGTATTAATACTCGGCGGCGGGATCAATGGTGCTGCGATTGCAAGAGAGTTGGCGTTAAATGGCATCGGCGTTTGCCTTGTCGATATCGGCGATTTGGCGAGCGGAACAACAGCTGCCTCGTCTCGTTTGATTCATGGCGGTTTACGATACCTTGAATATGCCGAGTTTTCTCTCGTTCGCGAGTCTCTAGAAGAACGGGAAATATTGCTTCGCTCGGCTTCCCATCTGGTGCAGCCGATTCGATTGGGAATCCCCGTCAGCACTCGTTTGAGCGGGTTGCGACAAACCGTGGGGAAATTGATGGGGGGCAGTGGAACGAAGCCTGTAGCTCGCGGGCTGTACTTGGTTCAAGCTGGCTTGAAGCTCTACGATTGGTATACCCGCGACCGCTCGCTGCCGACGCATGAAGTGCGAGCTGCGACCGAGTACGCGGATACCGGAATCGACACCAACTATTATCGATGGGTGTGTTCTTATAGCGACGCCCAGGTGATGTACCCGGAGCGTCTGGTGTTAGCCTACTTGGAAGATGGAAGAATCGCAGCCAAGTCGAGCGGCGAAGAGTTTGAGATTCTTACCTACCACTCGGTGATGCGGAGCGATGACTTTGTCGAGGTAGTCGACGAAACGGGAAAAGCGGTCAAGCGTTTTCGGCCTGCGGCAATTGTGAATGCGACGGGTGCTTGGGTCGACGAAACTTTGCAGCGACTCGAGATTTCGTCAGAGCGTTTAATGGGGGGAACGAAGGGGACACACTTTATTACGTTCCACCCCGCACTTGTCAAAGCGGTGCAGGCTGGAGGCTATTACGTCGAAGCGGGAGATGGCCGCCCCGTTTTCTTCTTGAAATTCGGCGAGGGAGTGCTGGTCGGGACAACGGACTTGCGCATGGAGGAATCGCCTGGCGATGTCCGCGCTACCGATTTAGAACTCGACTATTTGGTTGACGCTGTGCAGAGGGTATTTCCTCCTTTCGACTTTGGCCGCGATGACATTGCTATGCACTACTGCGGGGTGCGTCCTTTGCCCTTTGTTCCCGAGGGCTCCACATCCGCGATTACTCGCAGGCACTTCGTTCGTCGTCACGACGACGCCGTTCCGCCGACCTATTCGATCATCGGTGGGAAATTGACGACGGCACGAGCCCTCGGAGAGGAAGCTGCGGCCACTATCTTGAAGGAGTTGAATTGCAGCGCAATTGCTGGTTCGAAAGAACGACTGCTTCCAGGCGCCGTATCTCTGAGATCCGCAAAAGGGTTGGCCGTCGAAATTGAACGTTTGGTGAAAGAAACCGGCTGTCGGCACAGTGAAGTTATCGCCAGCTGGCCGTTAGTTGGAAATCTGCTGCCACTGTATTTTCGCAGCGAATCACATTTTCGCTACGAAAAGTCTATCCATACCGAACCTACTTTGCAGGGCGAATCACTGCCAGCTGAATTCAAACGACTTGCAGGGACGCCATTCTCGTGCGAATTCGTCAAGGGCTTAATTCGCCGCGAATGGGTGACAAAGCTTGACGACTTGGTTGAGCGAAGATTGATGTTGTTGTACCATCCATTGCTGCGGCGAGAGACGATTGTTCAGTTGGCCAATCTATTACATGAGTGTGGATTGCTTGATGTTGCCGACCTTGAGCGGGAAGTTGACCGTAACATCGAGCGAATGGCGAACCGTTACGGGCGTCGACTCGAATAAAAACAGAAATTAGTAGACTGTAGTACAATGACAAATCAAGAACTCCCTGCTCCGAATCACGCGCGCGAGTTTGGCGCTGAATTCCTTGGCACTTTCGTGCTGATGGTTTTCGGAGTTGGAGTCAACGCTTCCGTCTTCCTCGGCGAAGGAGATGCGGGCGATTTTTTTTCGGTTAATGCCGGCTGGGGAATCGCTGTGATGTTAGGTGTATATGTCGCCGGTGGAATTTCCGGTGCCCATATCAACCCAGCTGTAACTCTTGCGATGGCGGTCTCTGGGCGTTTTCCATGGAATAAAGTGCCCCGCTATGTCGCTGCGCAATTCCTCGGTGCAATTGTCGCTTCGGCGTTGATCTATTTGGTCTACTACGAAGCACTCGACAAAGTTACAGCAACGTCACCCGTCCTCAATCAAGAGAATCGAATTTATTCGATTGAGACATCTGCCATCTGGGTGACCTATCCGCGGACCATTGGTACTACGCAGCTCAGTTCTATTCCCACTGGATTGGTGGATCAGATAGTCGGTACGTTTATGTTGGTCTTGTGTCTTTGTGCGTTGAGTGACTCCAAGAATATGTCCCCGCAATCCAACATGGGACCGCTCGCCGTTGGGGCCGTTGTGTTCATGATTGGAATGTCGCTTGGATTCAATGCGGGCTATGCCATTAACCCTGCGCGGGACTTGGGACCACGGCTATTCTTGTTGGTCGCAGGCTGGGGAACTCAGCTGTTTACAACTCCCGATTCGATTTGGTGGCTAGTTCCCGTCGTCGGTCCGTGTATCGGCGCTTGCCTTGGGGCCACAGCGTACGATCAGCTGATAACTAGGTTTCATCCATCGGATAGCTCACCGGATGCAGTCAATTGACAGACGCGGCTAACGCTGATTCGCCTCTGCCAATAGGACGTTTGAACTACGTATTTCCCATGCCATCCAAAAGGAATCCCCATGAAGGACTATGTGCTCGCTTTAGATCAAGGCACGACGTCTAGCCGCGCGATCGTGTTCACACGGGAAGGCCGCGCCGTGGGTGTTGCTCAGCAAGAATTCGAGCAGATTCTTCCCAAACCCGGTGACGTCGAGCACGACCCGGAAGCGATCTGGGAAACTCAGCTTACTGTTCTCAAGAAAGCTTTGGCAAATGCGAAAGCGACATCCGACCAAGTTGCGGCTATCGGCGTAACTAATCAACGCGAGACAACGATTCTATGGGATCGAGTGACGGGAAAGCCGATCGACAATGCCATCGTTTGGCAAAGCCGCGTGACCGCTGGAATTTGCGATCAGCTGAAAGCGGATGGGCAGGCAGACTTATTTCGCGACAAGACTGGGCTGGTCGTGGACGCATACTTTTCCGGGACCAAGATCAAACACCTGCTCGATATTCACGACCCGAATCGACAGCGAGCAGAACGGGGCGATATTCTTTTTGGCACCGTCGATACCTTTCTCATCTGGCGTCTTACCGGCGGCAGGAAGCATGTCACCGACTACAGTAACGCCAGCAGAACGCTGATTTACAACATTCATACGTGCGAGTGGGACGAGGAGCTTCTGAAGATTCTGAACATTCCTCGCGCAATGTTACCGACCGTGATGCCGTCGAGCGCCGTATACGGCGAGACGGATGAACAGTTGTTCGGTGAGGCAATTCCCATTAGCGGATGTGCAGGGGATCAGCAAGCTGCAACCTTCGGCCAAGCCTGTTTTGAATCGGGTGATGCGAAGAACACTTATGGCACTGGCTGTTTCATGTTAATGAACACGGGAACTTCGCCGATCAAGTCGACTAACAATTTGTTGACCACAATCGCCTGGGGGATCGGCGATGAAATCACTTATTGCCTGGAGGGATCGGTCTTCATTGCAGGCGCAGTAGTTCAGTGGCTACGCGATGGTCTGGGAATCATCAAAGAATCTGCGGAAGTTGAATCTTTGGCCGCGACCGTCGATGACGCTGGTGGTGTCATCATCGTACCTGCATTTGTAGGCCTGGGGGCTCCTTACTGGGATCCGTATGCACGCGGCGCTATACTGGGAATCACCCGCGGAACGTCGGCGGCCCACATCGCTCGCGCCGCTGTTGAATCGATGGCGTATCAATCGATGGAGCTGCTCGATGCGATGCAAAATGACGCCGGAGTGAAATTGAAATCGTTAAAGGTCGATGGTGGAGCGGCAGTCAACGATGCCTTGCTGCAGTTTCAGGCGGATATGTTGAATTGTTCGGTGCGTCGACCGGTTGTCGCGGAGACGACGGCGTTGGGTGCAGCCTATCTCGCCGGGCTCGCCGTCGGCTATTGGAAAGATGTGGACGACGTGCGACAGAATTGGGCACTGGATAAACAGTTTGACTCAGCAATGTCGGATGATGTGCGGAAATCTAAGCGGGCAAAGTGGAAGAAGGCGGTCGATCGGACTTTGAATTGGGACAGAGAAGACTCATGACGGATTTGTTTGTTGGATTGGTCGCATGTGCGATAGGTGCTGCCGCTCTGGTCGCCGCTATCGCCAACTGGGACTCTGCGTTTCAGTTGGACAAAGCCCAGTGGATTGAAGAGCGTTGGGGCCGCTCTGCTGCTCGCAAGCTATTCGGTGTTATCGGCCTGATCATGATAGGGTTTGGTGTGCTGGTGGCGATTGGGATGGCTCCCTATTCCTGGTACCAATAACAATTCTATCGGGCGGCGTTTCGGTCAGAGTTTCGGTCAGAGTTTCGGTCAGAGTTTCGGTCAGAGTTTCGGTCAGAGTTTCGGTCAGAGTTTCGGTCAGAGTTTCGGTCAGAGTTTTGCCCTATGGCCGATAACCTGGCGTCCATTTCGGCAGATCGTGCTGGCCAGCGGAATCGTGTCATGGCCTCGCTAATCTTAACGCGTTCTTCCCGAAGTCCTCCAGAAGTCGGCCAGCATTCGATCAGGCTTTGTAAACGTATCGCTAGTTCTTCCGCATCGCCATCATACAAATGTTGACCGCGTTCGGGGAACTGTTCCACTTGCAGCACTTCCGGGTAGGCGAGTCGATTAGGTAACAGCGGGTAAGCCCCGCAGGCGATGGCTTCGACGGCAGCGATGCCGAAGAATTCGTGCTTCGCGGTCGATACGAAAATGTCCGTTGTCTGTAACGCCGCGATGTAATCCGCTTTCGAGTCGAGGAATCCCCATTGCAGAATGTTCTCTGCAAATTCTGATTTGGCCGCTGCAAAAATGGGCGGGCGATTTCGAAACGACTCCCCTAAGACCGACAGGCGGAACTTGCAGCCTTTCGCTTTCAAAATGCTAAGCGCCTTGAAGAAAGTGTCTGGATTCTTGTCGAATTCCCAACGAGCGGCCCAAGTGAGATGTGGAGGAGATTCCGTATTCATTGCTAACGCCCGATTCGAGGGGGCGATGCCGGGATATTGGACAGTCCCTTTCACTGCGATTTCGTCGACCGCATCAAGCGATGAATTGTCGGGCATCTTCTTCAGGAACTCCCTCGTCGCCGAAAGGAATTCCTGGCGGTGAAACTGAGAGTTGAACCAGACTTCGTCCGCCGCTATCGCCGTAACGAAGTTGTTGAAGCCGTAGTGATGGTCTCGCGGGTCCTCATTCTGAGTGGGATACGTCCACTGGTTTTCATGAAAGTAGACTACTGACGGGAGACTCGAAACTGGTGACGGTGCCAGTCCACGAAACTCGGCCAGATTCAGCATGTCACTGCAAACAATGACGTCCCACCGCTGACCCGCAGCCAATTCCCTCCGCACTTCAGCGGCCAAAGTTATTGGAGCATGTCGCATGCGCCACTTCCACCAATTCGGTGCCAAACCGATGATCGTCCAGTCGTGGCAA
>JBLHLE010000412.1:0-6604 GCA_047620805.1 Pirellulaceae bacterium | reverse complement strand
GAAATATGCACTGGATCGACTTGATTGGACTGGACTTGTTCCGTTTGAGATGAAAGAGATCAACATCGAGAAAGACGGTTTTCGAATTCAATTCACCAAGCCCGTCGACGCCAAAGTCGCCGCTTTACCAGAGACCTACAATGTCACGACGTATACGCATATCTACGCCGGATTCTACGGCAGTCCCGAAGTGGACCAGACAACTCCAAAAGTTACGAAAGTCGACGTTGCCGCAGACGGGATGTCTGCGCGCATTTATCTCGACAAAATCGAGGAGGGACATATTCACGACTTCGATCTAGGTAATATGAAGTCGAAAACCGGAGAGCACCTGCTGCATAAGAAGGCATACTATACGGTTAACGAGATCCCGCAGTAGGCGATTTAGCTATCCACCGTCGTCCGCCCTTGAATCGCTCGCGAAAACCACTGACAGATTTTTGTAAGTAGTTTGCGTGACGTCACTTGAACATCTCTTTCTGGCGTCGCGTACTTGACGCGATAATCCGTTGAAATGTAGACTTTCCGCGCATGCCATGTCGTATCCGCGTCAATTAGAAAGTGGGGACAGGGATTTTTTCGCGCGGCAATTCTGAGGTTTCGTTACAATCGTAACGAAATCTAATTCCGACCTTCGTGATGATTACAAAAACCGTTACAAATGTTGTTGGGATTGGAGTTAGAAATGGACTTGGCTTAGCGGCAGAAAAGGAATTGGGCTGATAATACGATGGCAATTGTTCTCGAAGTTTTGTTACATGCTGCTCACGCGATCCCACTGATCCTCGCCGCGATTGCGATCTTGATATTTGGCCGGTGCGTTTTCATTTGGTTCGCTTCTTACAATTTGCTCGACGAAATCATTTTGAATGAGAATACGGCAGTTGGCGTCGTTTTCGGCGGATTCATTTTCAGCGTCGGAATTGCAGTTTCGGCAACGGTATTTGGCAATATGGATGTCGACGGATGGACGGCTGCGGGGGAGACGCTGGTGGAAGGGGCTCTGGCGGTGGCGTTGTTGCGTTTGAGCGTCTGGGTTAACGATATGTTGATCCTGCCGCGATTTTCGATAGACCGCGAACTGTGCGAAGATCATAATCTTGGCGTTGCCTACTGCGTGGCCGCCTCTTGTCTGGCGAGCGGATTGATCCTCAATGGAGCGTTGTCGGGATACAGCAGTGGTGGCTTTTGGTTTGGTCTGCTGGACGTCTGCCTGTACTGGATCGTTGGGCAAGTGCTGCTGGTAATAGCGGGGCGAGTTTATTATCGAGTTTCTCGTTACGACATCCATCACCTCATTGAATACGACGACAACGTCGCTGCTGGTTTGGGATACGGGGCAGTCTTACTTGCTCTAGGTATTGTTCTAAGAGCAACCTTAGTTGGCGCGGGCAAAGAGGTGTTGGTCGACGAGCTGATCGCCACGACGATATTGGGTGCTCTCGGCATTGCCTTCATTACCGTGGTCAACCTGTTCACCACGAAGTGGATATTGCCGACTGCATCGTATGAGCGGGACGTGGAAATGAAAAGCAACTTGGCTGCCAGCGTCGCGATCGCCGGAATGACAATTGCCGCAGCCGTCTTCACGTCTGTTGCCATCCAACGCCATGAAAGCCCGGATTTTCCCGTTCCACCGACTCTACCTGCAGAAGTAACGCAAATTCGTTGAAATTAGTGGAGCTGAATTACGGACAGACAGTCGCCGACGAAAAATGCAGGCCGGCTCGATAGTCCGCCGTAGAAAAGGATTTTATTTTGAACAGCCGCAGACAAATTTTGACTACTGCGATCTTTATGCTGCTGACTCTTTTTGCCGCAATAGCTCTGCCGCCAGCTTGTTATGGCAGAGCGGGTGGCGGCGGAGGGTATTCCGGCGGCGGTGGCGGAGGGTATTCCGGCGGTGGCGGCGGATTTTCTGGAGGAAGTTTTCGCGGCGGCGGCGGTTATTCCGGCAGCCGCACCGGTCGTGGAGGAGCTCGCATTCCACTGCCAATTGTTATTGCGATCATCGTCTTAATTGTCGTAGCCAAAATCATCAGCGAGCAACAATCAAAAGGCCGGCGTCGTAAAGTTGACCAATCTCGGCGACAGCGACATCATTCCGGGGTACTGAATCAAGTTAAGGCAACGGACCCTGGTTTTGACGAAGCGGTGTTCATTCAGTCCTTCAAGAACGCCTTCATCCAAATTCAACACGCGTGGCAGGCACAAGATCTTTCAACCGTTCAACACTTTCTCACCGATGGAGTTGATGAAAAATTCTCTTTGCAGTTCGTACAGCAGAAAGCGGAAGGCTATCGCGAACACCTCGATAGAATCACGATCCGGGATGCGCAGTTAGCTCGCTTTGATGCTAACTCGGTCTTCGAGGTGCTGACAGTCGCGGTTGAGGCGTCGATGGTCGATTATCGCATTTCACAGACGAACGGTGAGCGGATTTCTGGGAACACTAGCTTGCAGTCGTTTACGGAGTATTGGTCTTTCATTCGGCGACGTGGTACTCAAAGTCGCCAGTCCTTCGGTGGCGGCAGCTTGCTTGATGGTACTTGTCCGAACTGCGGAGCGGACGTGGCATTGAACCAATTTGGGAAGTGCAAGTCTTGCGACATTCTCGTGAAGAGTGGTTCGTATGATTGGGTCTTATCGGAGATTACGCAGGCGGTTGAATGGCGTGCCACTGAGTCGTCGGTTCAGGGTGTTGCGGAGCAATATCGACAGAAGTACGATCCGGAGTTCAGTATTCAACATGTTGAGGACCGCGCGGCGGTTATTTTCTACCGCAAGATCGCGACTGGTTATGAGAACAACATCGCCGCGTTGCAAAAAATGGCGACGGATAGTCTGTGTCAATCGCTGGAATCCAGCTTCGCTCCAGCGGACGAGTTTCTTGGCGATTGCTCTGTGGGGTCCGTCGACTTTATGGGCGTGTTGGGCGATAAATCTCATCATTATTGCGCCGTAGAAGTGCGTTGGTGCGCTCGTCAATTCCAGCGACAGTCGAGTGGAGAGTTGCACGCGGTCGGCTCTATGCGAAACTATCGCAGTCTACTGGTGCTTACTCGCCAGGCCGCGACGAAAACGCGTGCTTCCGAGTCGCTGCGGTCTGCGCACTGTCCAGCTTGTGGTGCGCCCGAAGGAGATTTAGTCTCACACGCTTGCCAGTACTGTGGTGAAGTAACCAACACGGGACGCTACGACTGGGTGTTGGCTGAATTTCACCAATCGACTGTTACCGAAGGTGCGCAGAAGTGGTCATCGCGGTTAGCACAGGTCAAGGAACAGGTGGTTTCAGTAGAGGTCGTCAGCCCGTCTCGTGAACGCATGAACATCAGCCGAGCCGATGGTTTGGCGTGGATCATAAAGGTGATGGCTGAAGACGCTCAGATCGATGCGGCAGAGAGAAAAGCGATCGAACATATCGCTGTCAAGAATCGAATCGCCCAGCCCGTCGTAGAGCAGTGGATTGAAGAGGCGTTGGAGGGGACGCTGGACGCCCCTAAAATCCTCGACCGCGATTTGAAGGAATACGTCATGAATCAAATGATCGATATGGCCGTCGCCGATGGAAGTGTCGACGAAGACGAAAAAGCGATGTTGGTCGAAGTGGCCCAGCGGATCGGGTTGTCGTGGTACGATGTGAATATGGTCGTAAAGAAGAGAATGTTTGCGACGGGGCGAGATCGAAGCGGGCTTTAGTGTCTTCGTACCAACAGTTGTCGAAGTTCGAGTTCGAAGAGAATCGACTCTTGGATTCCGCACGCGAACGCGGTGGCTCTGAATACATCGACAGACGCTGGCGAGCTCTGCTACTGCGGTCAAACGAGTTCGCTAATCTCTACTGCCAACAACTCCAGCAACTCGTCTAGGTCAACTTGTTCTGAGTCGATTTGGATAAATTCGTCAGGTTCATCTTTTCGTTGCCGAAGAACGGTGTCGATTAAGTCGGTCGAGGTTAGTTCCTCTTGCAGGATCGCTAAAGAATCAGCCATGTCTTCGAGTGGTGTGTTTTCGTCGGCATGTATGCCTGCGATTGCCGCGAAGGCGTTGGGTAGAACAACTTGCTCGCCAAAGTTCAGCGAAAACGCAGTGAAATCGAACACGCTGATGCCGCCATCGCGACTCGTATCGACGTAGTGCGGAGCGATTGGAACTGAATTGCCAAACCAGTAGCTGAATGTCGTGAAGTCGAAGACGGACACGCCGAGGTCGCCACTCCATTCAGCTCGGAGTTCGTAGAAGTCATTTTGGGAATCAGGAGCCAGTGTAAACGATCCACCAGCTTCTCCGTCGTTGTCGCCGTCGAACGCATTTCCGCTCACGCTGTTTGCCGTGTCGGCGATGACCAAATGGTAGACGCCTTCTTCGATGTCAGCGGGAGCGAAAGTCAACGTGACAGTATTTCCATTCTTGACTATTTGCGAAACACTGAGCGGGACGACAACATCTGGATCGACCGGAGCGTTTACTCCGAGATTTGTCAGCACTAAATCTGTCGGATCGATTTCCATTTCTTCGCTGAAGATCATTTGGATTGTAAAAAGTTCGCTACGTTGTCGTTGCCAATTTGTCGGCTGCGGTCCCCTGCCGGGCAGGTTTTCGGGATCGTCGAGTCCACCGTTGATTGTTATCGATAGTAGGGTTGGACCAGTTGAAAACACTCCGGGAGTGGGAGACGCTGCTGCCCAGGTCGTGTCGCTGTTTCCCCAGTTGTTGATATCGCTACGATTGAGTGAATCACCGGCCCCGCTTGGCTCAACGGGCCAAGGCGCGAGATTGCTCCAAGTGACTTCGTCCTCAAGCAAAAGCGGAAAAAAATCAGGCTCACCCAGCGGTGGCGAATCGGGTCGGAGCAGCGCTACTCTTTCGCCGGAGTTCGCGAGTTTTCCAGAGTAGCCTCCAATCAACGAATCGGCATTGGGAAGGCTATAGAAGGCCAGGAAGTTATCTCGTTTCGCGGCGTTTAATGGGTCGCTGGGGTCAAATGAAAGAACGGCCAGAGACGTTTTTGAATCCAGAGTAACCCCGTCGAATTGAAAACTGATACCGTCGTCGAGCTGCCAGTTCGTCAGATCGATAGCTGTATCGGTGGGATTATATATCTCGATGAATTCCAAGTCGTCGGCATCGATCAATGGACTGGGTGACGTCGGGTGATACATCACTTCGCTAATGACGACGGGGCCCACTCGCGGACCGCTATTCGTTAGTCCGAACGTAAGAGATGCCATGGGATACAGACGGCCTTGTCCATTGGGCCAGCGGCCAAAGGATTCGCCGTTCGCGGATGCGCCAAACTCGACGTGGTCAGCGAAGCGAATCATGTTGCCGCTGGCATCGCTGGCCATTAGCCAGACGTCGTCGCCGTGTGCGCCGTCGAAGGCGAAGTCATGAGGGTCAATGCCCATCGAGCTGTTGAAATCATCTTCGTTAAAGACAATGTATTGACCACCGTTCAGTATCGTATTGGCGGGAATTTGAAACTTGTCGAGTGTCCCCTTGGCGTCGCTGATAAACCAACCACCGATGTTGATTGGGTCGTTCGTAGTATTGTAAAGCTCAACACTATCTTTGACTGGCAGATCAGTATGCGTCAAGACTTCGTTGACAACGACATTTTCAAAGGGTCCGATTCCATCGGCAGCAGGGCTGCCACCAAACTCGGTGCTGGACCGCCAGTTGATCGCAGTACTGTAGAAATTCGGATCTCCGCCGGTGTCGCCAACAACCTGTAGTTCAAGAGAGCTGCCCGTTCCATCGGCGCGTCCGGGCCAGCTGCCGCCGTCGTTGTACGCGAAATCGTGAATTGTACCCTCGAAGCGATCGATAACTTCGATTCGCTCGCCGTTATTATTCAAACTACCGCTGGCAAATTCACCTGCTACGGGAAGTTGGTTTCCGTAGCGAGCTTCAAACGCGGTTTGGTTTTTCACCACGATCACATATTCGTTCGGATTTAGCTGTTCGATATTACTGCCAGTGAAGTCGAACGCAAACCCGTTGTTCACTCGGACGTTTTCAAGATTGATAGTGTCGTTACTCAAGTTGCGGAATTCGACGAACTCAAAGTCGTTATTATCGAAGAGCGGATTGACCAGCAACTCGTCGGCCGTCGGTTCGTGAGGGTTGTAGTGTACTTCGGTTATCGCGAAATTATCGGCGGTCGCCGCGGTGTTAATGAAGAACGAGGCGGTATTGAGAGCGGACCAATCGTTGCCGTCGAGCGTTCGCGCTTGCACGTCGGTGGCGTTGGTAATGGCGATGGCAGCGTTCCAAATCGCGGCGGTGGGAGCTGGATTTCCATCGGCGGCGCGAGGGTCGGTTCCATCGACTGTGTAGTAGATTGTTCCTGCTGGCGCGGAGATCGTAAGTTGAAATCCGGGATTCACGGAACCGCCGTGTTGATTGAAAGCCGGCGCGTCAACTGCGGGATAGAGTGGCGGAATAACTCCGCGGAATTGCGCCAACAGATTATCCGTCCGAAGCGGGATGTATGAATTGACGATGCGATCGATTTCGGTGACCCATTCGACATCTCGTTCGTAGGGATCACTTGCTCGCCGATAGTCGCCCCAACGCGCCGATTCTCCGATAACGGCGAGAT
>JBLHLE010000411.1:0-6617 GCA_047620805.1 Pirellulaceae bacterium | reverse complement strand
GCATAAAGTCAGACCAGATTTCGCCACGGCTACTTTATTCGACGCGGCTTTTTCGGCTGCCTCCGTCGAACTTGCCTCCGTCGAACTTGCCTCCGTCGAACTTGCCTCCGTCGAATTCGCTGCCGCCAATTCTTCGGTCGCCATGTCTTTGGCGATCAGTTCTGATCGGCGTACGCGAAGGTCTTTGGGCGCCTCAATTCCCAACTTGACCGTGCTGCCTTTCACCTTCAGGACCGTTACTTTGATAACATCGCCGATAACGATTTCTTCTTGGGTTTTGCGAGATAGTACCAGCATGATGGACACTCCTTTGTTCCGTAGATTCCTTAGATGAGACTCGAGTTGAGCAATATGATTCTATGCAGCTACCGTGCCACGGCGAATGCTGAAATTCAAAAACCGTACGCAAGTTGTTCGTGGTTCAAGCTTTGGCTCTCATTGATATCAATGAAAGCAGCAGGACAAATCACGTAAGAACTTCTTAAGATCTTTGAAAAGGTTACCGACAAGACGTGAAGCTGGGGGAATGGTTCGCAGATAAGAGTTGCCGTGTGCGAAATGGCGTTCCTGCTAGCACCGCCGCCAAGATGGCAGGTTACGAGCTTGTGCGATTGCGGTTGGCAAGTTCGTCGCGAAGCTGAGCTGCGAGCTCGTACTCTTCTTTGGCGATAGCTTCCGACAGTTTCTCTTGAAGAGTTTTCCCGACGTCGTATTCGTCCCGCAGCATTTCGCGAAATTCGGAGAGCCGAACTACCAGCTCGTCCTCATCGAATAGATGCTCTGCCTCATAGCGAATGAAGATGCGATGCATCTGGTCGAGTCCCTTGTTGAGCTCCTCAATTGCTGCCTCGGCGTCGAGCTCATTTTCTAGGCAGGCCAAGGAAGCAGCCTGCGTGCGATGGAAAAGCACAAACGGTCGATACTGCTCGAATGTAGTCGTCCACTCTTCGTCGCTGGAGTGGTTCGTGCAAAAGTCCATGAGTCCGAGTGTGTGATCGGCATCGCGAACGGCGCGGGGGTATTCTTTTAGCGCGAGCCAGCATATTCGGCGGTGATAGAACTGCACGAATTCTCGGTCAGCTTCGGAGCAGTGCTGTTCGTCCATTTCGAAATCGGGATCTTCGCTTTCACTTTGGGCCAAGTGATTGAGATACGTGTCTTTGCCGTGAGGTTTGAGACCATCGGGCCGATTGGTCGTTTCAATTTGCAGGACACCCATATCCACGCGCATTTGAATCAACTCGCGACCATCCTCGCCTTCACACATGCGTACAGTAACAGATTCGGGATCGAACTCCCAGTTACGCAATATATCGTCAATATTCTGTTGTTCTGACATAGATCAGCCAGTTGCAGATGAGTAGCTTAGTGAATATACCTGATTATACTCTGCTGTATTGCAAAGTGGCTAGGACCAGTATTGGATGCTTCTGGAACGGCGCGATTTTGCCGAACTTTTGACAATTTTTTCTTTGAGCGCGGTTCAACTCGCCGGTCTAGTCGCAGCGTTTGAAGCGGTTATTCGGGGAGACTAGGCAGGCAAATTATTGCGGCTCGCGCGCAATACTGGCCGCAAACCTCGCAACGGTGCTAATCTGATCGCCCTGCTGCTATCCCAATTCTCCTAATTTTGTCCCATTTCCTGCAAACTTGCGAAATACGCGATGCGCGGGAAACTGGGTTTTGCTCAGTTCGTGCTAGCGAGAATATCGAGACGGGAGATCCTGGGTTGCGGCAGGGGGCGAAAACTAGTAGCTATAGCCGGCCAAATTCCGTTACTACTGCGAGAGGTTTCAGTTTTGCGCGTTCTTGTTTTGAGTTATTGGTACGAGCCCGATTTGTCGGCGGGCTCGTTTAGAGTGACCGCATTGGTCAAGCAATTGAAGGCTCAGTTACCTGCGGACGCCGTCATTGATGTCGTGACAACAATGCCCAATAGGTACCACAGCTTTAAGCAATCTGCAGCCGCAGAAGAGTGTATCGAGAACGTCAATATCTGGCGGATCACGTTGCCATTGCATCAGAACGGGATGGCAGATCAGTCCCGAGCGTTTGTTCGTTTTGCATGGCAGGCCCAACGGATTGTCAAGCATCGTGATTACGACGTGATTTACGCAACGACATCCAAGCTATTTACTGGTGTGCTAGGAGCTCGTATCGCCAATCGCAAACGCGTACCGTTGTACCTCGACATTCGAGACATCTTCATCGACACGCTTGGGGGAGTGTTATCGAACAAAGTGAACTTCATGGCGGCGCCCGCATTAAAAGCATTTGAAGGCTATGCGATTCGGTCGGCGTCCAAAGTCAATTTAGTTTCCGACGGTTTTACGCCGTACTTCGCGCAGCGTTACGGAGAACTGCCGTTGGACCATTACGTGAATGGGATTGACGAAGAGTTTATCGGCTTAACGGACGCGGCCGAAAATCGTCAGAAGTTGCAAGTCGATCCTGGAAAGCGAGTGATCCTCTATGCGGGAAATATTGGTGAAGGTCAAGGACTCGAGCGGATCATTCCCGAATTGGCAGAGCAGCTTGGCAGTACATACGAGTTCGTAGTAATCGGAGACGGAGGACGTCGGAAAGCACTTGAGTCGCGACTTGAGGAAACGGGTGTTCCCAATGTCCAATTGCTCCCGCCAGTCCGGCGGGATGAACTGGTCGACTACTACATGGAATCCGATATCTTGTTCGTTCACCTTAATTCTTACGACGCTTTCAAAAAGGTATTGCCGTCGAAGATTTTCGAGTACGGAGCAACGGGCAAACCAGTGTTGGCTGGAGTCGACGGATTCGCGGCGACATTTGTCCGCGAGCACGTCAGCAACTCCGCCGTATTCACACCCTGTAGCGTTGACCAAGCTGTTGCGGGAGTGAAGAGTCTGAATCTAGGAACGGTCGACCGAGCCGACTTTATTCACAGATTTCGTCGCACTGGCATCATGCGTGAAATGGCGGCCTCGATCATCCAACTGGGAGCTCGAACCGTGCAGTTTCCCGTCGGCCGAGAGGAGCCTGCTTCTCGCAAATCCCCGCAAAACAAGGCAGCCTGATAGATCGGCGGCAGCGGGGGTGATCTGAGTGGTCTGGGAGGCGGAGACTTTACGGGACTCCCGAAAGGCTCTGAACCCGCTATTTCCAAAATAAACGTGATTTGAGCCCCAATAATGCCCGCGAACGGACGAATTAACGAGTAGGAAACGAACCTAGCGTTCTCAACTCCTCAGGAGAACACTGTTTACGCTATGTTTAACTCGACGCATACCACGCAAAAATAAAACACTGGAACAGCGAGGTTGTCATGTTTGGAAAGCCGGAATGGTTTCAAGCCGAGAAGGCTGGTTTTTTGTTACGACCTGTTGCGTGGCAAGGCTGGACGTTTAATGGTTTATGGGCTGGTGCAATCGCGCTGCCGTTTTTGGGACTGCTCACTTTGACATTAGTTCCAGAAGCACTTGTTTGGTTGGCAGCTAGTACTGGTGGATACTGGTTCGACAAACGACAGGTCGTAACGCAATGGAAAGCGGCAAACCCGGAACCCGAATCAGATGTTTTCGTGATCGATGAGGATACCGACATTACCCGCGCCGCGACTGAAAACTATCACCTCAACCTTCGTCGGTAAACGCATCGCAAGCAGCGACGCCTCTCGTTTCGCCCAATAATCGAAACGCCCTACGCTCAGTCAAAACGAAGCTCGGCTCCCCAAAGAGCCGGGCTTCAATCGGTTCGAAGAGTATCGCTCGAGAATTCCGACTTTTTTGCCGCGCCACTTTTTTGCCGCGCCACTTATTTGCTGTGCCACGTAAGCTGTGCCACGTAAGCTGTGCCACGTAAGCTGTGCCACGTAAGCTGTGCCACGTAAGCTGTGCCGAGATTTTTAAAACACAACCAGTTTGAAGTCAGGCACCACCTACGCCTCAAACTCGTTTGAACGCAAGGCGTTATCTCATCTGCGTTACTTCCTCTGGGCGACGTTATGGACGTAATCGCGTGCAACGCCCCCGCCCGGCGGAGATTAGAAATGACCTGAGTTATTCGTCTCGAAGCGTTTTTCTCAACGACTTTTGTGCACCTCGGCGTTTCTTATCGTCAATCCGCCGTCGCTGAGAAGCCTTGGTCGGATTTGTCTTCTTTCGCGCTTTGGGAACTGTCGCAACACTCAGCAGCATTTCGCGAAGCTTGTCCAGGCAGTCCGCTACATTTCTGCCCTGGTCCCGATAACGCTGGCTGTACAAAACCAGCTCTCCCTTCGAATTCACGCGGCGTTTGTATTTGTCGAGGAATCTGAGCTTTACTCCGATCGGCACGGATTTGGTGTTCTCAATATCCCAGTGCAGCGTCACCTTCGTGTTCACTTTGTTGACGTTTTGACCTCCCGGTCCGCCGCTACGGGAAAATGAGAAGTTCATTTCGGTATAGGGAACTTCGATCTTGGAGTTGACCACTAACATCGGTTTCACGCGCTCGCTAGATTGCATTTCGAGGCAAAAGGCCGAATCCGACCCGATCTCGCCAACAGTATTCCGTCTGGTAATTGTTTCTTACGGTAATTCGGCATTATATTAGGAGTTCAACAGCGGAGGGAAGCGGAATCAGCGCAGGTCAGTCAGTTATGGTGTCAAATGTTGTTGCGATACTCGAATTGAGCAGCGAGAGTTGAGCAGCGGGAATTCGACAGCGGGAATTCGACAGCGGGAATTCGACAGCTTTGAGTCCGTGATGTATTTCTCTAAGATCATGAAACAGACGAACCGTAAACAATGAGGATAGCGATGTATTTCAAGCACTGGCATTCGATCTATGGGCTCGCAATTTCATTCTCATTGCTCGTACTTTTAGCTGGTTGCGGCGCGCCAACTGATGTCAGCCCAATTGCAGGGAGTTCAATTGGAGGGACTGCAATTGCAGGAGATTCAGTTGCAGGGGATTCAGTTGCAGGAAATCCGGAGGCGCAGCCCGCGTTGAGCCAATCAGAAGATCCATTAGCGATTCCAAAGGAAACGCCGCAGGTTGCTCCGCCAGCGGAACCAGAGCCGCGAAACCCGCAGTTGCAAACACCAGTCGCGCCAGAGGGCAATCCTGAAGCGACAAAGGAAACGGCGACAGAAGAAACGGCGAAGCAAGGAAGTGTTGGAAAGCCGGGCGTGGACTGGCCGACTTTTCTCGGTCCGACTGGTGATAACAAATCGAGCGAAGTTGGTTTTAATTTTGACTGGAAAAAGAACCCGCCCCCGATCCTTTGGACGCGGAAGCTGGGGACCAGCTATGGAATCGGGAGCATCAGTCAAGGCAAGATGTATCAATTTGATCGGCATGAGAACACGGCCCGATTGGTTTGTCTCGATCCTAAAACCGGTGCCGAACATTGGAAATTCGAGTATCCAACAGACTATGTCGATGCCTACGGTTACAACAATGGTCCGCGATGTAGCCCACTGGTCGACAACGATCGCGTTTACATTTTTGGCGCCGCGGGCATGCTTCACTGCCTTAAGACCGCCGATGGTTCTATCGTTTGGAAGATAAGCACCAGCGAGAAATACAACGTAATTCAAAACTTTTTTGGTGTCGGTAGTTCACCTGTACTCGAAGGTAATTTACTGATTTGTATGGTCGGAGGTAGCCCGGAGGAAGATCGCGGCAAAGGGAGTTCGCAGCTCGACACGGTCACCGGAAATGGCGCAGGCATTGTCGCTTTCGACAAGATGACTGGAGAAGTTCGCTATTCAATCACAGATGAGCTGGCGAGTTATGCGTCGCTGAAACTCGCTACCATCAACGATCGACGTTGGTGTTTTGCCTTCGCACGTGGTGGACTGGTCGGATTTGAGCCAAAGACTGGCGCCGTCGATTTTGAATACCCGTGGCGGTCGAAAGTAATTGAAAGCGTGAATGCGAGCGCGCCAGTCGTTGTTGGCGACGAAGTTTTCATATCGGAAACTTATGGCCCCGGTAGCTCGTTGTTAAAAGTCGCGCCGAAAAAGTTTGAGGTCGTGTGGAAAGATGAAGAACGCAGCCGCGATTTGAAAATGCAAACTCACTGGAACACGCCCGTGTATCACCAAGAGTACCTCTATGGCTGTAGTGGTCGGCACACGCACAACGCGGAACTACGTTGTATTCACTGGAAGACCGGCGAAGTGAAATGGATGATTCCCGAGTTGACTCGAACTTCGCTAATGTACGTCGACAATCACTTCATTTGTTTGGGAGAGTACGGGCAACTGTTCGCTTTCAAAGCAAATCCAGAAAAATTCGAACCGGTGGCCGAATTATCTTTAACTGTTGCTGATCCCGATGGCGGCGAGGTCCCAATTAAGCTCCTCGACTACCCCTGCTGGGCGGCCCCAATTCTGTCCCACGGTCTGTTGTATGCCCGTGGCAAGGATTACTTGGTTTGCCTCGATCTTACACCCTAATCGAATTGGCCAGTAATCGAATTGGCCAGTAATCGAATTGGCCAGTAATCGAATTGGCCAGTATGGGATATTCGAATCAGCTCGCGCTGGTGCTGACGAAATCGGAAAAAGCTTGTCGCGATTCGCGGATGGTTTCGTCGTAGGAGGTTGTCGCGAGGTCTTCGCCCATCAATTCCAACTCGTAGAATCCCTCGT
>JBLHLE010000410.1:0-6623 GCA_047620805.1 Pirellulaceae bacterium | reverse complement strand
TGAGTTTATCAATGAAATAGGCGACTTGGCTGGCGTGCCATTGATTAATTCGGTCGAAATGCGGAATCACCTGACGATTGCGGACAAAGTGAGACAGATAGTGGAACTCTTCGTTGATGCCAATGAAGTCGTAGATCCCGCGGCTTTCTGTATGAGCCATCATCATGGTCGCGACGTGCGTTGTGTCGGTCCAAAAAGCGATGGCGATCAGGTCGAGCATCGCTTTCACTCGTTCGCCCATGTTCTGAGCGGCAGTGAATTCTCGCACGCCTGCAATCCTTTTTTGACGATCGGCGTCGTCATTTGATTTGAACTGGTCGATCTCTTTTTCGACATCGCGGATCGAAGTCAAGTATTGTTCGAGCGTTGCGCGGTCACTATTGCTCGCCTTATTGGCCACCGCCTGGTAGCTATCCTTGACTTGGTCCAGGATGCTTTTCGTGCTGTCGCGATAGGCTTTGTTGTTGAAGCCACGGAAGAGCGAGTTAAAGACCACTTCCGGATCGGCGGCAACCGGAAGTGGTTGGCCTTCTTTGTCGTAGGACAGGAAATTTTCGCTCGAATCGTTGTTGTCGATGTAGGGATCGCCGCGAAGAACGAGCGACTTTATCGGCGTGCGGTCGCCGATTTCATCTGCGATCACTTGATCGAACGAAGGTGCTTGTTTAAAGTTGGACTTTTTCGTTTGACCCGTCATGAAAGCGAGTGTCGCTGAAACGTGAGTTCCATTTGCGCGATGATCGCTGTCGATACCACTCAAGATGGCAATGTCGTTCTTGTGGCGTTCCAATGGCGACAGGAGAGTGGATAAGTTGAATTTCGTTTCGCCCCCTCCTGTGATGTCCCACGACGAAGGATTGACTCCACATCCTTTGTAGAGAACGCAGAGTCGCAGATCTTGCTTTTTATTTGCAGCTGCAGCACTGGCAATTGCCGGTGACATTATTTCCAACAGCGGCAGCGACATGGCCACACCAGTCCCGCGGAGAAATGATCGCCGATTGATTAGATAACTGTGGTTCATATTTCGTCCTGTCTGAATCGGAACTGCTCGCTCAACACGATTTGCTCGATCAAAACACCAATGCGATAGTCGTTGTCGATTAGTTCTTTGTGAATTCGTTCAATCGTGACGCGGTCGTAAGGTTTCAGTTCGCGGCCGATCGCGTACGATAGCATCTTGCGAATAATGTTATCTATGATTTGGTCCTTGTAGTACGCCAATAGTTCCTGCTTTAACTGCTTGGGAGTTGTGAATTCCCGACCGTTCGGCAGTCTGCCACTCGATGGGATTGCCGCTTTGCTGGGGTAGGTCGTTCGCCAATCGCCGTTGGGCGAGAAGTTTTCCAGGCCAAGTCCGAGTGGATCGATATGCTGATGGCAGGCTCGACAGGATGCTTGGGCGGTGTGGACTTTCAATATTTCGGCAGGGCTGTTGGCGAGTTCCTTCGCGACTCTCTTTTCTGCTTCAGCGAGCGGCGGAATGTTTTCCGGCGGGTGCATGCGCTCGCCAATGATGTTCTCTAGCAACCAGACGCCGCGCCGAATAGGATTCGTTCGAGTGGGCGCCGAGGTTAGCCGCATGATTCCCGCGGCAGTTAGCATACCGCCAACTCGATCGCCTTCAACTTTGTACAGTTGCGGTGGCAGATAGAATCTCTCGACTTTCAGTCCGGCTCGCGATCTGCGTTCGCCAAAAATATCTGCGTAGGTTTCGTCAAATCGATGGCCCTTGGCGGCGAACTTTCGAGCCACTCCGCTACGAAGATACGTCCAGTCAGAATCGACGATTTCAAGGACGGAACGATCTGACTTAACTAACTCGTCGAAACCGAATAGCAGTTCGTCGTAAACTCCCCGCGTCCAATTCTCACCGTTGTAATAAACCTTGTTACTTTGTAGCTCGTCGAAGCCGAGCCATTGTCCGGCAAAGTTTTCCGACAAAGCGATTCGTTTCGGCGAGTTCAGCATCCTTGCTATTTGGACTTTGAGTCCGTCGGGCGTTTTCAATGAGCCATCTGTCGCTGCTTGCCGCAATTCTTTGTCCGGCATGGAGGACCACAGGAAATACGAGAGTCGCGTTGCGATTTCATGGCTGTTGACTTGATAGGGCTGCGGCGAGTTGCGAGAAGTTTCCATTCGGAAAATGAAGCTGGGAGAGAGCAGGGCGGTCTTCATCGCATGGAGCAGAGCTTCAGCAGCGGAGCCCTCTTTGGATTTCGCTTGCAACGTAGCGAAAATGGCTGCGCGTTCGGCTGCGTTGTCGTGACCGCGAAAAGCTCGCGTCATAAACGTCTCCAAGGCTTGCTTCGCGATATCTGGGGTGAGCGGTTCTGACTTGTCCGATATGCCGAGTACGTTTTCGCGAGCGGACGGATCTTGGTCGAACTTTCGCAAGGCGAAGTCCACGCAGGAGATGAGTTTCAAGAGCGGGATTTTAACCTGTCGCAGGCGCTGCGCGTCGTTGTCGAAGGTGGACTCGCCGGGAGGATCGGCGGGATATAGCTGCTCGATCGTCGACGGCTCGAGACCCGCGGCTTCCGAACTGACCACGTACGGTTGCTTTAGTTTTACCGCGAGGAGATCCTGCAAGGTGTTTTCCAATTCGTAACGCGTCAGCCGCCGGAGTGGCGTTACGCCGATGTGCGGTTTGCCGTCTCGAAGAATGTATTGGCTGCGATAGAAGTCGACGATCACACTGCGGTGTTCGTCCTTCATCGGTTCCGCGTCCTCGGGAGGCATCTTGCGAGCCGCGACCATCTTTTCGACGCGCGTCCAGAGAGCATCTGCGGAATCGTTGTCTTCGTTGTTATTGTCTTCATTGTCGGGCACTAGCAGGGGAGACAAGTCGATGTCACCTTCTTTGTCCTCGGAGTTGTGGCAGTCCATGCAATTCGATCGCAGGACGGTAGGGGCGTCTTGCGCATGGGCAAACATTGACGCGAGGAGCGTAAAAGCAAGTGAAAGGTTGAGTGTGAGCGTTCGCATATTCAATGACCTCCAGTGGCCCCAGTATAGTCGCTGGCGAATCCGAATTGTTGCAGCGACGCCGTTGGCGTGGGGAAAAACGCTACATCAAAATGGCAGCTTCGCTTTCGACGGCGTTTCGCCATTGGTCATCTTCGAGTGGCTGATTGAGTTTGGTGACCGCAGCGCACTTTCTACGATTCGATTTCCGACAGCGTGCCGTTGGCGTTGGAGAACTTGTCGGTTTCGACGCCCATCTTTTGCGCCATGGTGAGTAGCAGATTGCTGAGATGAGCCTTGGAGTTTACTGGACTGTGGCAGATGGAATAGTGCTTACCCGGATGGTCGAGATCATAGGTAAAACCCTCGGTCTTTCCGGCTGCGTTGAGATCGATATGTCGGCCATGCTTCAGTCCGAGCTTACCGCCACCGGCGAGAACGATCGGCAAGTTCGCGTTGCCGTGGCTATGTCCAAACGCCATTCCGCTACCGTACAGAGCCATCGTCGTGTCGAGCAGAGGACCGTCGGCATCCTTGACTTCACTTAAGCGGTCCAACAGATAACTGAATTGAGCAATGTTGAACGAGTCGCTGGCAGTCAGGTCGGACAGGAGTTTTGGGTTGCCGTTGTGGTGAGAGAGCGAATGACGATCCTGTTTGATTCCAATCTCTGGAATTTTCAGACCCTGTCCTTCGACTCCAGTGCTGAAGGTAGCCACGCGTGTCATGTCGGTTTGAAACGCCAGGACGATCAAGTCGTACATCGTACGAAAATAGTCGCCGACCATCTCTTGTGAGACGTTTCGGTTGAGACGGGAGCGATCGCTACCCTCGATATTGGGACGAGGAATGTCCAGCCATTTGTCGGCTCGCTGAGTGCGAATCTCCACTTCGCGGACCGAACTGAGATACTGTTCGAGTCGTCCGCGATCCGCCGAGCCAAGCTGTTTGTCTAACTCGCGAGATTCATCGAGCACCGCGTCTAGAATACTTCCTTTCCGTTGCAGGAGTCGACGCTGTTTGGCGGTACCGCCTGCGGGCTCTTCAAACAGCTGATTGAAGACCACACTGGGCACGGACTGGGCAGGAAGTTGTATTCCGTCGGCGTTCCACGAAAGCGCTCCGCCTTTGTTGCTAAGCTGCATGGAAGTAAAACGAGTCAGTGGCGCAGTCACCTGTGCCATTAACTGATCGACAGAGATTGTGTTGCGATCGGCTTGGCCGAGTTTTCCGCCGGTCAGCCAAATCCTGCTGCAGTTGTGATGATTACCGAGACCCGTGGGATGATAGAGTCCGCTGATCGGTGTTATGTCGGCGCGGTGTTTCTCAAGCGACTGTAGTGACTTTGAAAATTCGTAGTCCGCGCCCGCTTTTGTAATCTGGTAGTCCAGCGTATTCACGCCGTTGGGCAGATAAATGAAAACGCTCCGCCGCGGTCGGGTTGAGTTCTCGGCCGCTCGCAGCGGACGCATGCAGTCGAGTAGCGGGAGCGCCATGGCTACGCCACATCCCCGCAGCATGTGTCGACGGTTGAGTAGCCATGTTTGACGTTGAATGTTGCTCATTACTTAATCCTAGCAATCCTCGTGTGTCATCAGCAAGCGCGTTTCAACAGTATACTCGAAATTCGTTACCTCCCAACCGCACTCTTTAACTGCTTCGCAGTAACGAAGCAAATGTACTGTCTCAGATGGAGGCCTCGCCTAATAAGGACAGATTAATTGAAGGGGACTTTGGCCGGAAACTTGCACTCGGTGCCGGCGGAGAACAAAATGCGGGTTGAGCGATGGTAATGGTTGGCTAATAGAGACTTCCCGAGGAAGCAAGATGTCCCGTTTGTTTGTGTTTTCGAGTCTGTGGTTGGTGGTGTTTTTTGGAGCGACGATTGGTCTCTCCGTTACCAATGGCGAAGATCCCGCTGCTGCGACTGAAGTTCGATTGCTGGGCGGTTTGCTGGGTCCGATGTCGGAAGACAACCCCCGCTGGGAAATTCAATTTCATCTCGCCGGCCGGGAGCTCACTGACGATGGGTTAGTACACGTTACCGCGCTGGGGGCTGTTGAATCGCTCAACTTGAGCAGCACAAAGATTACCAGC
The DNA here is from genome assembly GCA_047620805.1 of Pirellulaceae bacterium. Lineage (GTDB taxonomy): Bacteria > Planctomycetota > Planctomycetia > Pirellulales > Pirellulaceae > JBLHLE01. The sequence goes on along the minus strand of JBLHLE010000410.1, from coordinate 1,559 downwards.
GCCGGTCTAGTGCATTTGAAAGGCTTGACGGATCTACGCGTGTTGCATCTCGAGCGAACTGCGATAGGAGATGACGGCGCCAAGCATCTTACGGGACTCGTCAATCTTGAGTATCTAAATTTGTATGACACCAAAGTCACTGACGCCTCGCTAACGCACTTGGTCGCATTGCGGAAATTGAAGCAGTTATTCTTGTGGCGGACCGATGTTTCCGATGAAGGGGTGGCGACGCTGCAAAAGGCGTTGCCCGCACTGACGATCGTTCGTGGCGTGGACTTCAGCAAATTGCCTTCGCCACCGCCGCCGAAACCGGTCGCCATGTTGAAGTGGACTGCTGGGACGGATGGCTTACCCGAGAAATCAACGACGGGGGCGAGCAGCTCGGTGACATTCGAGAATAGAACCGATCGCCGAGTGAAGCTCGTCTGGATTGCCTACGACGGTAGCCGGAAATTCTACGGCGATATCGAAGCGGGCGTTTCACGGCAACAAAATACGTACTCCGAAGCCTATTGGCTGATTACGGACGAAAAAGACATGCCTATCGGATACTTCAAAGCCCTACCTGATGACTGTAAGGCGGTAATTCCCCGCTGAGCTAAATTGTCGCAGCGGCCGTTTTTCAGTGTTTCGGGGCAACGATGGTGGTGAATTGTATTAGCATCTTCGTCTATAATTGAAGTCCCGAGCCGGTGTGACTCCGATCCTATTATTCTTGATTTCCCGTATTCTTGATCTCCTGCCTAAAGAACTTTGACGGAATTTGATATGAAGCGACTATCCGTTTTCCTTGCACTCGTTACTTTGACTATTCTGCTGGCCCCGAAAGTTTTGATGGCCGCCGATCCGAAGGCAGCGACGATCGAGTTCGCGCGAGAAGTCCAGCCGATTCTTGCACGCCGTTGCTTCAAATGCCACGGATCTGGCGAGGCAGAGGGCGGCTTGCGACTAAACTCCCGCGAAGGGGCGCTGGTGAAATTGGAATCGGACGAGTTCGCCGTCGTGCCTGGAAAGACGGCGATGAGTGCGATCCTCAATCGTATCACGTCGACCGATGCCGACGAACGGATGCCGCCCGCAGGAAAGCCTCTGACTGAGAAGGAGGTGGCGGCGATTCGCAGTTGGATCGAACAAGGAGCCAATTGGGGGCAGCACTGGGCTTTCGCCCAGGTAACTCGACCAAAGGAACCAACGACAAACAAGAGCGGCTGGATTCGCAACCCGATCGACGCGTTCATCCTGAGTAGACTCGAGGCAGCTGATCTATCGCCCGCACCGCCGGCAGACAAAGTAGCGCTGCTGCGGCGAGCCTCCTACGATCTAATTGGTTTGCCTCCAACTCCCGAAGAAGTGGACGCCTTCCTAGCGGACGAGTCTAACGACGCGTATGAAAAAGTTGTCGATCGACTACTCAAGTCTCAACACTATGGTGAAAAATGGGCTCGCCATTGGCTCGACCTCATGCGGTACGCCGACACCAACGGTTACGAGCGAGACAACCCGAAGGAAAACGTCTGGAAATACCGCGACTACGTTATCCAGGCCCTCAACGATGACAA
>JBLHLE010000409.1:0-6627 GCA_047620805.1 Pirellulaceae bacterium | reverse complement strand
AGCGACCAGGCAATTGTTAAACGTCATTCGATCAGTTAGTTCGAACGTAATACCTTCTCTTGCTTCTGTGGTGATCTCCGAATTCGTTTTCGCCCACGTCCCGGCATCCTGTTGGTCACGTAAACTCCCATTGCCCCAAATGGTGAGTCTTTCGCCGACGGGCAGCTCGAATCGACTAGCCATTTGAACTGGGGCAAGGTTTCCAAATTTTCGCACGGCGATCAATGCATATCCGGATGCGGTACGCTGTGCTGCGACGATTCGCGCTGCAACCGACTCGCGAGCCGAAAAATCCACTTGCACTCGAGCTTCGACGCCCTCGAACGTAATTCCTCGTTGGAGTTCACCTGTCCGGATAACTGCGTGAAGCTGGTTAACTACAATGAAGAATTCGTCTTCATCTTCCCAGTAGACAATTCCATTGACCACTGTGTCCCTAGCTTCTCGCGTGAACCAAACAGGCACTTGAAAGCGACGAGTTGATTCAATCTCGATCGGTTGCTCAGGAATAATTTCTACGGCTACCTCCGCCGCGGTTGCCGGCTTCGGATTTAGCGGGGCCACGTTGGGACGCCGTACTATTAATCCAGGCTTCGTTGTGCCACTTGGTTGGACATTCTTATCCGGAGTTTTGGTCCCGTTCGGTTGGCTAGGCCGGTTGGTCTTGACCGCAACTCCATTTGGCCGAGCAGTTGGCGAATTTGGCAATTGGGGAAATGTGAAGGCCGCCGCAGTAGAATTGGGGTTCGGATCGATTTGTCTGCGGGGAACTTCTTTGAGTGCTGCTTGAATTGATCCTGGCGTGTCCGACGTAGCACCATTCTGCGCCGCGAGTTGCTGCCGCTCGGCCTGCGCTTTGTCCGCATTTAACTTGACGAGTGGGTCGTGCGGGGGCTTGCACCCTAGCAGTTGGAGAATTATCAGCAGTGCCCCAACTCGAAATGCAATTTGAAATCTGTTCACATTGCCCTCATTGAATAGAACTCGCAACAGAGTGTGCCCATGAAAATCTGTTCCGGCGAGCACTCTTGTTTCGTCGCGAGAAGAGAATTGAATGATCGCCCAGCGGACGATACAATCACATGTTATCTCTCAGAATATCGTGTGTCAATCTTCCGTCTTTCTTCATGTCGTTCGGGCAAATTCATGAATCAGCGAATACGCGACGGCGCGTTTGTCTTTGCAGTTCTGTTGACATCTTCCGTTTGGTCGAAACCGCTTGACGAGGTTCGAGAGTGGTCGGACGTCACGGGCGATTTTCGAGTCCAGGCTAGTTATGTCGAGCACGACGACGTGGCCGTTAAACTAAAGCGAACTGATGGTACTGTTATCACCGTGCCCCTCAACTTGCTAAGTGCAGCGGATGGAGATTATCTCGGAGTGACGGCTACCTCGCCAGGGGATTTCAAGGCGTCTTCAGAAACGCCTCCGGGATTGGTCGCGGTTTTCATTACGGGATACGGTAGCCCTGCGACTCAGCAAGGCCTCATTGTCAAGGTTGACGGGGACACGGCGCTAATTGAAATCAATTCGCCAGTCTCCGCAAATTACGTGTCGAGACTCGGCCCTGAGTTTAAAGCCCGCGTGGCCTGGAACCATGGTCAAGGACAGCAAACCGTAGACGGAAAAATCGCGACGGTCACCGCAGCCAAAAAAATGTTTCTCGAGGTGTCTCACCCGTCCATTGCTGAATGGCCTAAATTGGTCGTTCAATCAATGCCGAACGATGCAAAACTGCAGCTAGCGACAATCAAATTTGTCGGTCAAAGCTGGCCCCCCCAAATCAAATCGGTGACTTACCCATGCAGTATCTCGCGTACTTACTATCAGCGCGGAGGGCAACCCGCGAGATGGGGAGCTATCGCGCCGCGGGAAGTCGGTGTTACTAATTGGGTTGTTTTGCATCATGACACGGTAATTGCATATGGGCGAGCTGCCGACGGCGACGAGTTAGACATCGTGCCGCTCAATTCACCGCGAGTTTCAGCGACTCCCTCGCTCCGCATCTCGAAAGTGACCCCGATCAGTGGTGACGTCAAACAAGTTCAATACGAAATCACGGCCGACGTTTACGATCCTTTGGGGCGAGTCAAGTCGTTTGTGGCGACGGTGACGCCAGTAACGGGAAACCCCCGTGAATTGACCGCGACGGGAGATCCGGTTACGGTTCAATTCGACCGCCAGGAAAACGTTTCCGATGAAATCACTCGCTGGAGTGGGCGTTTCGCAGCGGCGAATCCGGGATTGGTGCGAGTCCTGAAATTCCGCAGCACCGGTAAATTTGAAGTTAAAGAATCGTCCCCGATTTGGTTTCGATTCGTAATTTCCACAGACCTCAAGAACTTAGCCGTTCCGAAAATCCCGGGCCTCGACGGAACACCGTTGGATATGCCGCGTCCAGTCAAGTCGGCGGACGGCAGCTACCAGCTCACCTCCGAAACTTCGCGTTATAGATCGACAGCTGCCGTCGCGGTGGAGCCACTCGTTAGTAAACCTGCGGAGGTTGTCGCGACTACTCAAGAGAGAGATATTTTTGGTAGCTCGTTTGTAACATCCGAACTGCCTCGTCTGGGGGCCGGTATTAACGGCATGTCTCAGACAAATCGACTAGCGTTCTCGAGTGACGGCAAGTGGTTGTTCACAGCCTACGGCACAAAGCTACTCCAAACGCGCGTCTCCGACTTGAAACCGACTCGCGAAATAACATTTACAAAAAGTTGTCCGACATCTATTCATTGGTCGGCCGCCGGGCTCGTAGTCGCCAACGCGACCAGTGGCTATTTGTATGTTTTGGATCCAGAAACGCTAGATACTCGCCACACCATTCGCATATTATCGTGCCGAGAAATCGCCTGCTGGCCCAACAGCTCTGTTGCAGTTTGTCTGGGCAGAGGAGCTTCCTCCGCGGGACGTATGTCGTATTCGCGGCCGCAAGTTGAGTTGTTCGTCGTCGATCTGGCGCTAGGAAAGGTCGTCCACGTCATCAAATCGTCTTATACTGAAGCCCCAAGCATGCAACCAAAGGTTGTTGTGCTCGAAGGCGGCGAAACGGCTTTGGAGGCGGGGGTTCGATCACTGATCCCCTCCCCCAACGGCAAACACGTTATCGGTGTAGGGGCAATGATTACGCGCTACCGCTTGGCAGGGACCGACTTGATTTTCGAGTCGCAAATCAAGCGTCCCGAGAAAGCTGCGAAGTTTGTCTTTAATGCCGATGGAACGGAATTGATCGGGCGGTCGAATTCCTCCGACAAAACTACCACGGTAACCTGGATCAAGACCGACAAGCTCGCAGAACAGCGAGAGGCAACGCTGAATGTCGGCATCACTAGCTTGACCTGCCACCCCAACGGAACTCAATTCGTTGGCTCTGAAGGTGTGACACTGTTTATATTCGACAACGAAGGCAATCACCAACGAACTGTCACGCTGGGGAAATTTGCGCCACCGCTAGATCGCATTCCTGCGAATATCGGCTTCGATCCGACCGGGCGAATTGCCTACGTGCGAGTCGATCGCGTGGCCATTGGCGAGTTGCGACCGGAGAAACTAACGCCGTGGACCTTCAGCTTAAATTGCAAGCCGATAAAATCGAACGGCGTACTGTTGCGATCAGCGGACGCCATTCAAGAAATATCACTCAGTGGAGAAAATCTGCAGTCGTTTAAACTGCCGCAACCACCGTACGCGTCAGCACCCGTTTCCGTCACAGACGCCGTCATTGATGGTTCCGGCAACGTCCATTTCATGGTCTCGTTTCGACCTAACGACTCTAGTATTGATCCAAGCTACGCTGTAGTGTCCCTCGACACCCGAAAGGGCACTGGGCAATTCTATCGAATTCCACATAAGAACCTTCGATCGAGAGACCGGGTGGGACAACTCGCGTTAGGCAACAATGGCGAGATACTCGTGATGCCATTTAAAGACGAAGCCATGTCGCTCAATCTCAAAATGGGTTTGCAGAAAAGCATACCCGCGGGCGCCGGCTTCACGGTCGACACAACGGGCGACTACTGGCTGGTAACGTCCAATTCGAAGGTGAGTACCTTTCAAAGATACGACGGCAAAATGGTTGCTCAAGATAAATTTACGGTTAACCGACGAATCAGTTCTTTTGTGACACTTCAGAACAGTATTTATTATGCTTACGGGACTACGATCTATAGGAATGCGTACGATGGCACGGCGGGAGCGCCGTTCGTCATTGAACGAGCGGCGGGAGTTATTCTAGGGATCCGTGTGTTGTCAAAAGACAGCCTGATTTTCACTACCGCTGGGAACAGGACCTATAGCATCAATAGCGAGCTTCAAAGCGATTCGCTGAAGGAGTTGGCCGTCACGCCATCTAATGCCAGATTCTTCAATCCGATTATTCCCATTCCAATGCAAAGCCCTTAATGTTTGGCCGACGTCGCAATGGGTGGACTTGTATTGTTTGGTGACGCCACAAAGCACTTGGTAGGGTTAAGATGAAGAATGCTCCAACGCGTGAATACTATTCTCTCTTGCTAACGCTCACTAGCGTTGTATCGACTCTAGGCTGCGGAAATTCTGCGCCCCGGGAAACAGCGGTACAAGAAACCACTCAACTATCAACTGCCAGTTCAGAAGAACAAACCAGTTCAGAAGAACAAACCAGTTCAGAAGAACAAACCAGTTCAGAAGAACAAACCAGTTCAGAAGAACAAACCAGTTCTGAAAAACAAACCAGTTCTGAAAAACAATCCAGTTCTGAAATGCAAAGTGGTAATGCGGTCGAAAATGTAGTGAATGAGGTTGCCGCGAACTCGCCGAGGACCGCGTCCGAAATAGACCGAAACATCGAGATTACGGAGCCCTCGGATCCCACTCCGCCGCGGCCCTCACAGCAGACTTCGGTCGGAAATAATCGGCCGAAGAGTAGTGGTTTGGCGGGAACGGTAAGCGAGCTGGAGAGGTTTGTCCCAATCGAAACAAAGTTTCGTCTTTATTCGACTCGAAGTTACAACGACGCCGTAACCAAATGGGAGCAGCAGATCAGCGGGCACGCCACTACCCAATGGAAACCCGCTCAAGATTCAATCGAATTATGGCTTAAGAGCCTCGCTATCGGCGAACAAAACGGTAATCAAATTGAGCATCTGGTCGTGACGGATGACGGCGAGATTACCATTAGCAAGAGTCGAACGGCCGAATTCCTAAAAATGGCTCCTGCCCAAATGAAATCGGTGGTAGAAGCTTCGCTGAAGAAACCTCTCTGCAGATACAAACGGCGGGACGACGGAGAGATTCGCGAGCGACAGATCGAAATGGACGAGCGGCTGACAATGTTGCTCTCGATAAATCTGGTCGACCATAGTCTTCTTTGGACGAGTCCAGTTCAACCTTCGTCACAGTTCTGGACCATTCGCCATGAACTATCGGTTTGCGGGACAACAACGGTTCCGATCGATATCAAATACGAAATACTGGACGACGAATGGGACAATCCGTCAAAGTGGTTTTACAAGGTGAAAGTTTCGGGGAAGTTCAAGGGGGATTCACCCGCTGACCGCACCGACATGTCTGCGGTGCAAGTCAAGTCAGGGAGCATCGAGGTTTCGGGAGATTTGGTCTACAGCCGTTTCGAACGAACTTGGATTGAAGGCAAGTTTCACTTCCGCGGTGCCGGAACGCTGGACATCGATGGCGACGACACGCGTTTCGCACTCGATGTGTTCAATATCCTTGAACATACCGACGCGCTCGCCGACACATGGCTACCGGAAACTATCAAGCCCTTCGACTTAGCCGTTCCCCAATGGAGTAGCGAGAAGGGCGCGAGCAAGTTGGAGGTCGTGCCCAACGGGTACGGTAAAACATTTAAGCGAACCGTTGACTCTGGTCCGATGGCCTCGTTAGTAACTGGGCCCGAATTCAAAACGGTCTACGCCGTGCGAGAAGATGGTGGTATTGAACGGATCAATCTCGAAACTGGGGTGATTGAACGCGTGGCAAAAGGCGTCGAAATACAAAAGGTATTCTTGACAACGCAGGGCGTTGTGGCATGGTCTTCCGCAACATCGATGCTCCTGTTGTTGGCACCCACTACCCTTGATCTTATCTACGCCGTTAAGCTGCAGGAGGATGTCGGCAATGTTTATGCGGACGAATCAACGGATTGGATCTGGACGATCTCGTCGGATCGAACGAAGTTAAATCTAGGAAGCCTCGCAGATAAAGCCTGGAAATTGTCGATTGACGGAATGGAAATAACCCACGTACGTTCCCCAAAAGACTACCGTGGCCGGTTTTCCCGAGAGGATAACTTCGTGCGGAACGTGCGCTGGAATCGACGCGGCGGGGAACACTTCAGTAGCGCTACGTTTGTTTCAGAAGCAAATGCGTTTGTCAGCCTCACTGACCGATTTATGCGAAGCTACGAATTTCGGAATGGCCATTTCTACAAATCCAGCTCAGTCAAATCGAGAAACCAATCCAAGGGCGAGCCGCTTCACGCTCTGCTGCCCTGTCGAGACCAAAAGAATGTGGTTTACATGTCCCAGACTTACGCCGAGATCTACGACGGTCTCTCTTGCCAGCGGCAACGTAGTGGTATCAATTTCAAGGAGTTCCACGATGCGCGAGATCCGCAGAATATTCTCT
>JBLHLE010000408.1:0-6650 GCA_047620805.1 Pirellulaceae bacterium | reverse complement strand
CCGTCCGCTGAACAGAAGTTGCAGCAAATAGTAGCTGCCAACAAGTTGCCGGCCAGAAAGAATGTCGACGATTTTGTTTGGATCTACAAATTACTGCGGAGCAACAAGTCGGCGGCGCCGCTAATCCCGGATGTCGCCAACCTCGCATTGAATTTTGAAAGCACGATCGAAACGCCGGAGAGCGACTACACTCCCAACGAATCGTTTAATGCGTGCATCATCGGATTGGATACATTAGCGGCAATAGAAAAGGTCGTCGGAGGCAATGACGAATCGGATCTTGGCAGCCGGCTGAAGTTTGTAAATCACCCCAACCAATTCGCCCTGTCAGCAGCGAAAGCAGTCTACCTGGGCACGGACAACTCGACCATTTCAAGCCGCGGTTGGGTCGCTGTACAAGAGGACCTATTCTTCGCTCAGCGAGTTCGCTATCTGGTAGTGATCCGAATGTTGGATTTTAGGCCACCGCAAGTCGTCTCGTTTGAAGCACCTGCTCAATTTCAACGCGGCGAAATGACGGCGGAAGCGATCTTATGCGACGCCAAAGAGCGAGCGATGTTAGGATCGTTCCCGTTTATGGCAGCGAACCCCGTCGACGTGACAATTCAAAACGCAAAGAATTCGACGGGCGCAGTGGAAGGACTGCTGAGAAACCTCGATGCTCACGCGAACTCTACACTTAGAAAAGCGCTGCGAGCCAACTTTCCGAATGCCGTATTTCCAAAACGGTGGAGTGAATAAGGGAACTCACGAGCGCAGCTGCCAATAGGCAGCCAGCGCCGACAGCTACACCATGTGGCTAGTGGGTGGCAGAGTAACAGGCAGAGTAACAGGCAGAGTAACAGGCGGCGTCGAATATGGCGGGACGGACGAGTTTGGTTACGAGGCGACAGAGAACAAGCCGCACACGCGCGACCTACACGCCACAATCTTGCATCAACTTGGGCTGGACCACAAGCAGTTGAACTACAAGTACGCTGGCCGGCCCTTGCCATTTCAAATACCGCGTGATCGAGTAAAATGTCGTCGTATTCGCAAACGCTGCTGCTTCCTCTCGACGACATCAATACAAAGACTACGGTCGTGAGCCGGGCTGGAAGGCCAGAGGCTTTCGCGACAGACCACAATAACGGGAACGATAAGAATCCGCTTAGGATTGGCGATTTCGCGGAAATATTTTAAAGTCACCACATGTCGAATCCACCGGAGTCAAGTGCTACAACAAAGCTTCGTTTCAATATGAACGGCTCTTACGAGAAACGAACATTGGCAATTTACTGGCGAACGTGATTTTGGAAAAACTGGAAAGACGATGAAAACTATTCTCGCAGTGCTTGGCATTCTGTTCGTTGTTGGCGGAACCTTCAGTGGACTACTCAATTGGTATCTCGTGGAGTTCTATCTCATCGAGGTCGATTGGGATGGCCCAATGGTGCTTGTTAACAAAGTCACTTGGCTCTTTAACATTCTCGGTTTGGGACTGGGCGGTATGTTCATCGGTTTTGCGTCGATGATGAGATCAACCGAAAAGGTGCAATATTAGCCGCGCAGTAAGCCTTCGATGACCCGACCTGGTTGACCGTCGAGCAAAGATTGCTCGCGTCCGTTTTGCTTATAGGTCAGTTGCTCGCCGTCCAGCCCAAATAGATGCAACAAGGTGGCATGATAGTCGTAGTGTTGCACAATATCTTCCACCGCCCGATGACCAAATTCGTCGGTCGTCCCGAAGGTGCCGCCGGCTTTGAAACCGCCACCCGCAACCCACATGCTGAATCCGTAGGTATTGTGATCGCGGCCGAAGTTCTTCACTCCGGTATCGTTCTGGATAACGGGGAGTCGTCCCATCTCCCCGCCCCAATGTACGACCGTCGAGTCGAGTAGTCCGCGTTGTTTCAGATCTTTAACCAAGGCCGCCGCCGGCCGATCGACTTTTTGACACGACTGCGGCAGGCGAGTTTGAATGGAGCCGTGATGATCCCAGTACTGATTCTTTGTAAACAGCTGTACGAACCGAACGCCGCGTTCGACGAGTCGCCGCGCAATTAGGCAGCGGGTGCCGAACTCGCGCGTTGCATCTTCATTTAGCCCGTATAATTCGTGCGTGGCCTTAGTCTCCTTACTGATATCCAAAGCGTCTCTTGCGGCAGTTTGCATTCTGGCGGCCAACGCGTAGTTCGCGATCCGAGCTGCCAATTCGAGCTCTCGATTGCGGGCGGCGTGATGCTCTTCATTGAGTTGCCGTATCAGTCCCAGAAAGTTCTCTTGAGCCTTTCCACGCAAGTGCTTCGGTGGCTCCAAGTTCAGAATTCGCGGCTCGACAGGACGGACAACGGTCCCTTGAAATAACGAGGGGAGCCAGCCGTTTGACCAATTCAGGACACCTTCAACCGGCAGTCCCTGCGGATCGGTCATCGCAACGTATGCTGGCAGTTCATTGGTTTCCGCACCTAGAGCGTATGTGACCCAGCTACCCAACGCGGGCCGTCCCTGTTGAGTTCGGCCACTATTCATCGCGTGGATCGATTGACCGTGGTTGTTGACTCCCGTCTGCATCGACCGGATGACCAAAACATCGTCCACGACTTCTGCCAAACCGGGCAGCAATTCGGAAAGCTCAGTTCCCGATTCGCCGTGCTGCTTGAACTTCCAAGGGCAACCAAGAATGCGCGAACTGGCTTGAGCGGCGTTGTCATACTTGATCTCTCCGGGAAACTTCTGCAGATGCAGCTCGTTCAGCTTGGGCTTGGGGTCCATCAAGTCAACTTGACTCGGGCCACCCTGCATGAACATCGAAATCATCGCCGTAGCCTGTGGCGATTTGTGCGGTGCCTTTGGCTTCAGGTCGTAACTCTGCAAACCGATATTCGGTTTTACGGGATCGGCGGCGGCTTGATTTGACAAACAAGCCAGCGCCAGCGGCAGACTACCGAGTGCCGTTTGCGCCAAGAAATGCCGACGATTTGATCGAGTGTTCGTCGAACTGTTTTCATTTCGATGCGTCATACTATCTCTTCCGAGAATTCTCGAACCAATGTACCTGAACCAAACACTCCGACGACATAGCTAATCGATGTACAAAAACTGATTCGCGCCCAGCATCGCCTGGCAGACCAACGCCATCGCCTTCTGGCGACTTTCCGGTTCACTCAACTTAGCATCGTCGTCGCGAAGCAACTGGGCTTGAGTCTCGACAAACTCAGCCATCGCCGAGCGACTGGCGTCCGAGATGTTGTCGGCGTACGCGATCTTCCACGCCAGATCTATCTGCGACACGACATCGTCGCCCGCCTCGCGGCGAATTCGACCGGCGAACGCCTCCGCATATCCAATCATGAACTGGCTATTCATCATCAACAACGCTTGCGGAGCCACGTTTGAAGTAGAGCGTTTGGCGCAATTAGGCGAGACAGTCGCAATGTCGAATGTTTCCAACACGGCCAGAGGACGACTGCGACGAACCTGGACGTAGACACTGCGGCGATGCTGGTCACCTTTCAGGTCCGAGTTGCCAGTCGGCTTGCGTTCGCCGTCCAGCGCTTCAACCCCTATCACGATCTGGCCGACTCCATCTTCTTTCACGGGCAATGGGGCCCCGAACATCCTCCTGTTTAACGAACCGCTCACTGCGATCACAGTGTCGCGGAACACCTCCGATTCCAAACGCCGAATGGAGTGCCTGGCGTAAAGATGATTGTCGGGATCCACGGTATCCAACTGTTCAGTGCGTTTCGAGTCTTGTTGATAAGTTCGCGAGGAAAGAATTAAGCGGTGCATATGCTTGACGTCCCAGTCGCTATCCATAAACTCCCGAGCTAACCAATCCAAAAGCAGAGGATGACTTGGACGCTCGCCCAAAAATCCAAAGTCGCCCGGCGTGTTTACAATTCCGCGGCCGAAATGGTGTAGCCAAATCCGGTTGACGATGACACGAGCCAACAACGGATGCCGCCCGTTGGTGAGATTTCGAGCGTAGGCCAAGCGTCGCCCGCTGGTCGGCAAACTGAGATCGTTCTCTGGAATTTCAGTCGGCGAGGCAGACATGAGTACATTTAATTCACCGGGCGCAACCTCATTCGCAGGCTGACCGTGATTCCCACGCCGGAAGAGGAAGGTCTTCGGCAAATGATTGGGAGGTTCCGTGAGTGCTCGAATGAATTCCTCTTTGGGCGCGGTCGAACGGATGTTGTTGATTTCCGTTTTTAGGTCGATCAGTTGTTGTTGGGAGTTGGTTTGTCGGCACGTCTCCGCGGCCGCGCGATATTCGGCGACGAGGTTTGCGTCGGCAGGCGCAAAGTCCGTTAGCTCCTTTGCGTCGACAGCGACACCGGAAAACTTGGCTAGCTGAGCTCGTTGTTCAGCAGTCCTCTTGTCGATCGCGACGGCCAGGACAGCTTCAACTGATTCTCGATCTTCAGCGGTCAACTTTGCTAAATGCTCGCTGCGAACGCGCTGAATAGCGGCTTGTTCTTTTTCATCTGCGACGGCGACAATTTCGTTCGCTCGGCGCCCCCGTTGTTGGCTATAGAGATACAGCGAACCGTTGCTGATGTTTTGTATGTTCGGATACTCTTTAAGTAACAAGATTTGTTCCGGCGAGCGTTTATCCGCTGTCGTCTTGAACGCGTCTCGCAATTTATCCTTGAGATCGTCGGGAGCCTTAATTAGTTCTTCGTACAGCGTTCGTTCAATGTGATCTGCTTGGATCTTGTTCCTTTCCTCATCGGCGGCGTTGGCTGTTGTCTCGACTGTTGCAGCAACGGCTCGGTCTTCGTCGCGGTAAAGCGAGATTTGACGAGCCCTAGGAACTCGCCATCCCTTCCAATCGAGTGCTGGCTCAAGGATCGCTCTCAGTCGATAGTAATCTTTCTGGCTGATCGGATCGTAACGATGGTTGTGACACCGAGCGCATCCAACGGTCAGCCCCAACAGCGAGGAACTCATAATGTTCAACGTATCGGCGACGACTTCGTTTTTCGCGACATCTTGATCGATTCCGCCATTGCCTGTTCCGTCGGGAGCCATGCGGAGAAAACCCGTTGCCGCCAGCAAACGAATCTGTGTCGAATCCATGTTTTTGAAAGGCAGCTTGGCAAGCTCGTCGCCTGCTAACTGCTCGACGACAAACTGATCGAACGGCATGTCGGCATTGAACGCGCGAATGACGTAGTCGCGATACGCGTACGACCAACTCCGCACGGGATCAGAGTCGACGTATCCTTCGGAGTCAGCGTAACCGACGACGTCCAGCCAATGCCGTCCCCAACGTTCGCCGTACTGCGGCGTCGCGAGTAGACGATCCACCAGCCGACCGTAAGCAGCGGGCGATTTGTCGTTTGCGAAATCCATCGTCGCTCGAGGACTGGGAGGTAGTCCTAACAGATCGAAATAGAGTCGACGTATCAGCGTGACGCGCGTAGCGCGATCGGAAAACTGCATTCCTTTATTCTGCAACTGCGCCAGCACGAACGAGTCGATCGGGGAAGTAAGCGAGGCGCCGTCCGCCAACTCTACTGCGGGTAACTGAGGACGGATAATTGGCTGAAATGACCAGAATCTTCGTTCTTCTTCCGTTAAGTAGTCAGACTCATCAAATTCGGCGGGTTCGGCACGAGCGGTTATTGCGCCCGCCGAAATCCAATTGCGAATCGTAGCGATATCGCCGGCACTGAGTTGCTTGTCACCGGGAGGCATTTCGCCAGATTCGATTCGTTCCAGCAGCAAAGAGTCGTCAACTTTGCCGGGCGAAACTGCGGGCCCGGATTCGCCACCCGCGATAACAAAGCGTTGCAAACGGAGGTCGAGCTTCCCCTCTTTCTTGCCATCTTCACCATGGCACTGAAAGCAATGCGCTTTGAGAATGGGCCGCACATCTTTTTCATACGCGATAATTTCTCCGCCGAGTACAATCGCATTGAAATTTGCTAATCCACTTGAGAAGAGGATTGGCGAAAACAGACCCAGGGCGAATCGTAAGATTGGAGTTGGCATAGGGTACGCATCGGTAGGCGAAGTGGCTGGAATGAGGCGTATGGGAAATGAATAGGCATTTTAGTAAATTGAGCCCAATGTTTCGAGCTTAATCCGCCAGAACGGTAAATACGCCAAATCGACCTGATAAACTAGAAATTTCGCAAAGCTAACGAAACTCGTCTCGTTCGTCGATTTATACTAAGATGCTGCGTGCCTAAAAAATACTGCCTGGCTAGACGAATAATGTGATCGACGCCTCAAGTCGGTATGCGTTCCATATCAGGATGTTTCATCATGCTCGATTTCGGTCAATTCAAAGCAAGTACCTGCAGCGGTCCAACGCGTCGCGCTTTTTTGCGGACGGCGAGCGCGGTTCCATTCGCGTTGGGCGCCGGACTCCCAACCCTGGAAGCTGTGGCGGCAGCGCGGAAGAAAGCCAAAGCCAAGTCAGTCATTCTGCTGTGGCTCTGGGGTGGTCCAAGCCACATCGACATGGTCGACCCCAAACCAAACGCGCCGATGGACTACCGGGGCCCCTTCGGCACGATTGCGACCAAGACGACCGGCATGCACTTCACCGAACTGCTTCCGCGGATGGCTGCTCGAAGTGACAAGTACAGCGTCATTCGATCGATGAAAACGACGAATGGCGGGCATCCCGGCGCTGGCACTGTGGGCGT
>JBLHLE010000407.1:0-6661 GCA_047620805.1 Pirellulaceae bacterium | reverse complement strand
AGTGCTGAGTAGTTCTGCGTCACTGCGTCACTGCGTCACTGCGTCACTGCGTCACTGCGTCACTGCGTCACTGCGTCACTGCGGCTCTGCGGCTCTGCGGCTCTGCGGCTCTGCGGCTCTGCGGCTCTGCGGCTTACGCGCGGGGATGAAATTGCTGATGGACTTTCTTCAGTCGCGATTGATCGACGTGAGTATAGATTTGAGTCGTCGCGATACTGGCGTGACCGAGCATCTCTTGGACCTGCCGCAGGTCGGCTCCGCCGGCGAGTAAGTGAGTGGCAAAGCTATGTCGTAATGTATGTGGGCTAATGGTTGGTGGCGCTCCCGCTCGGATAGCATATCGTTTTACAAGTTCCCAAATTCGCTCGCGGCGCAGACGGTTGCCGCGTTGTGAAAGGAATAGCCACTCTGGTGGCGAAGATTGTTTGGCTGCGTATTCGGAACGCTCGTTCTCCAGGTACGCTCGAATGGCGTCGGCAGCGGGTTCGCCAAGCGGGGTGATTCTTTGTTTGTTTCCTTTCCCCTCGCAGCGACAATATCCGTCTTTGAGGTGCACATCTCGCGTCTTGAGATTGGAAACTTCAGAAGCGCGACATCCCGTGGCGTAGAGGACTTCCAACAACGCGCGATCGCGTCGCCAGCAGTTGTCGGATCGGCGCGGTGCGTTGAGGAATTTCTCCACAACCTCGGGCGACATGACCTCGGGGATCCGTTGCCAGAGCTTTTGGCTTCCCAGTAACTCGACCAGATTTTCGGTGAGGATTCCTTCCAGTTGCAAGTAGCGGAAGAACATCTTGACCGCGACGATGGTCCGTGCCGCGGAGGAGGCGGCCAGATCCTGTTCGTAAAGCCAGCCGGCAAAATCGGAGAGGTCCTGGATGGTGAGGTTGCGAAGGTTGCGATCGCCGAGCCATTCGCGAAAACGGCGAATGTCGCGCTGGTAGGCCAATACAGTGTTTACCGAAAGATGACATTCGGTCCGGGAGTAGTCGACGAACGCTTCACTCCACCGAGTGACCATGGCACTTGGTTTCAGTGGTTTGACCTGTAGTTTCCGTCGTTTCTGAGCCATGAAAGTCACATTTTCGTGGAAGGAGCGGTAACGCCTTTATAGATTTCGACGGTAACCCCGGCCGTTCGTTAACCTCGATTAGAGCTTGCTGAATGTTAAGGTGTTTGGCTGTCGCAGCGGCAAGTGTTTCGCCAGGCGGAGAACCGAAGCGACAGGCTAAATAATTTGCTAAATGATTTGCTAAATTGGGCGATGTTGTGGGATTGTGTCAGTTAGGTTAGCTTCATAGGCCAAGAGCACGTAATTCAGTCATTAAACCACACTACCAGGCAGCTCGACCGGGAAGTATTATCACGCAACACAGCCACTGATTACACGAACGTATGCAAAAAATAATCATTGAAAAACCGTACCAATACGTACCGCCGGATCGCGGTACGATTTGGTCGACAATTATCAAATTCTTTGATTTGCAGGGGCGGTATCTTCGCAAAAGCGAAGGCGTGTTTGATCATGAGATTCGCCACATCGAACGCCTGCAGGAGTCGTTGCGGGCTGGCCATGGAATCTTATTGACTCCCAATCACAGCCGTAACGCGGACCCGCTGCTGATGGGCTGGTTATCCAAGGCGGCTCCTTGTCATGTTTTCGGCATGGCCAGTTGGCACTTGTTCAATCAAGGATGGTTTACGGCGTGGGCGATTCGCAAGATGGGCGGATTCAGCATCAACCGCGAGGGGGTCGATCGACAGGCGATCAACGAGTCGATTGGGATCTTAGAGAACGCCGAGCGTCCGTTGATCATCTTTCCTGAGGGTGCGGTTACGCGGATGAACGACCGCCTGCACGCTCTGCTTGATGGCGTGGCATTCATTGCGCGAACGGCGGCGAAGCGACGGGAAAAGAAAGTTGAGGGCGGCAAAGTTGTAGTGCATCCGATCGCGATCAAGTACAGATTCGAAGGCGACTTGGAAAAACAGGCGGGCGAAGTATTGCGAGAAATAGAGCAAAGGCTCACCTGGAAACCGCAATCGACTCCAAATCTGCTGCACCGAATTGATCGAATCGGAGACGCGCTTTTATGTCTCAAGGAGTTGGAGTATTTCGGCGAACCTCAAGTCGGAAAGTTGGACAACCGACTCGACTCGCTCATCAATCGGCTCTTGCATCCGATCGAAGAGGATTGGTTAGGCAAGACGCAGTCCGGCCCCGTCGTACCTCGCATTAAAGCTTGCCGGATGAAAATGTTGCCGGATATGGTAAACGGACGCGTTGAGCAGAGCGAGCGAGAGCGGCGTTGGCACCAATTGGCCGATCTCTATCTGGCACAACAAGTTTCCTGTTACCATGCCGACTACCTGACGGAGATGCCTTCGATCGATCGGATATTGGAGACCGTGGAACGTTTTGAGGAAGACTTGACGGACAAGGTGCGGGTGCACGGCCATCTGAAAGCGATCATCCACATCGGCGAGGCAATTGAAGTCTCGACCAAACGCGACCGCAATGTCGAAGTCGATCCACTGATGGCACAGATCCGTGATACGTTACAGAGTCAGCTCGATGAACTAGCGAAAGAATCTCCTCTCTATCGGCCAGAGGCGTGATCGCGACGTATTTCTGGAACGCGTTCGACAAATTGCCGTCGATACCTCCACCCGTTCGATCGGCAAGTCGTATTTCACTTACGGTTGGTCGAAGGATTCGATTGCTTCGTCGGCAGTGTCATAGATCTCGAACACCGTGCTGTTTAAGTTCAGGAAGCGACATACGTGTTCTGCGTCGGCACTGACACCGCACATTTTCATCTTGGTTGTGCCCATCGTTCGCTCTTTGACTTCGAGCAGTCCACTGATCATGGGCGTCGAAGACCACTCCGCATAGTCGAAGTTCAGCAGCAGTTTTTCGGGAGCTTCCGCATCGATCAATTGAATTAGACTGTCGATAAAATCCAAACCCAGCTCTTCCGAAGCCGAACCGGGGAAGAGTTCGACAACGGTTACATCGCCTTGTTGATTAACGTCGAGGGGCATTTCTGTGGCTGCCATTGCAAAGCCTTCTTGCTTGTATTTCACTTTTCTAATACTCACCAGAACCGCTCCGCCAGCATCGCTGAGTTTGTGCGTAGCCCGACAGAGCGAGATCTGGAACTACGGAAATGTAGCTTATTCACAACATTGCGTTCGTTGCTGAAGGAACTGTTGAGGGAACTAGCGAGCCGTCTCGGGCCTGTGGTTCTGATACAAACGGCGCAGCCGTCACAGGCGGGCGAGAATAAGTATGCTACACGCTCAGCTGGCAAGACTCCGCAGCTAGTCGCTCTGTTTGCCGATGTCGAGCGTCACCAGCTTGGTGTCGGTTTTAGAAGAGGGGCACGATTGGCAAGAAGTGCCGCAACCTGTTGAGTCCCCGTTTACCAGCTTCATTATTCGGGAGATCAGGACGTAGACCGACCAGCTCACGATGGCGACGACGATGATGATTTGCCAATTGTTCATAGGGTGGGCTAGATGAATAGAAAGGCGACTTGGTAGGTAATCAATGCTCCAACATACGCCAGAGTGGTCATGTAAACAAATGTGAAAATGGGCCATCGCCAAGAGTTTGTCTCGCGGCGCATGACCACCAAGGTCGCACCGCACTGCGCGCAAAGGGCGAAAAACACCATGAGCGACAGGGCTACCGCGATGTTAAATACGGGCCTTCCATCGGGCCACTTGACGGACTTCAATGAGTTTTGCAGGTCCTGGCTTTCTTCGTCGACGTCACCGCCGAGACTGTAGACCGTACCTAAAGTCGAGATAATAACTTCGCGAGCGGGGAAGGACGCGATGGCGCCGATGCCGATCCTCCAATCCCAGCCGAGTGGTTTAACCACCGGCTCGATGGCTCGTCCTGCTCGCCCCAGGAAGCTCCCCGCCAGGAGCTCGGCGTTGAGTTTGTTTTCTTGTTCTGTAAGTTTGTCTACTCGTTCTGTCAATTCGGCGTATTTGGGAGAATCTTCTTCCAGCGTCTTCAGCATCTTTTTCAGCGGCTCTTTTTCGCGTTGGACGGAAATCAACTCGGTATGGTCGCCCGGGAAATACCCGGCTGCCCAGACGACGACGGTCGTGGCAAAAATCAAAGTCCCGGCGCGGACGATAAAGGCGCGGGCGCTATCGTATACACGACTAAAAACAATTCGTGGCGAAGGAATTTTGTAGGATGGCAACTCCATGATAAACGGCGGCGTCTCGCCCTTGAAATAGGTCTTCTTCAGTATCCAGGCAACGGGAATGGCAATCAGCGCGCCAAGCGATGTCATAGCGAACAGCGTCAAGCCTTGCAAAGTTACCAGGCCACCCAGGTAGGCCGTCGGGGGAATGAATGCTCCGATCAGCACTATGTATACAGGCAGCCTTGCCGAACAGCTCATTAGTGGCGCGACAAGGATAGTGACGAGTCGGTCTTTGGGGTTTTCGATGACGCGAGTCGCCATGATCCCAGGGATGGCGCATGCGAACGACGACATTAGTGGAACAAAGCTCTTGCCGCTGAGGCCAACTTTCGTCATCAGCTTATCCATCAGAAAAGCTGCGCGGGCCATGTACCCGCTGTCTTCCAGGATGGCAATGAAGAGAAACAGTAATACGATTTGCGGCAGAAAGATAAGGACGCCGCCGACTCCTGCTACGGCTCCATCGACCAGCAAACTGCGCAGCGGGCCGGGTCCGACCATCCCTTCGATCAAACCGGCAACCCACTTCTGGGCATCGCCGATTCCGTCCATGATGGGACCTGCCCAGCTATAAATCGATTGAAATACGACCAACATCAAGAGACAGAAGAAGAGGATGCCCCAGAATCGATGGGTCAGGATTCGATCCAAACGATCGCTGGCCGTAATAGGTTGAGCTGCTGGTGTGACTATGACGCCGTGTAACTGTTCGCGGATCCAGCCATAACGAACTTTCGCTTCCAACATGGGAACGCGGTTTCCGTCGTCGGCGAGCCGTTGACGGGCCTCGTTGAGAAAGGAAACGAGTTGTTCGCCGTAACGCTTGCTGAGGTCTGCTTCGATCGCACCGCCCCGATCGATTAACAAACGGGTAATGAGAAAGTCGCTCGTTTCGCTATCGTCTTGCTCGCAAATGAACTGCTTCAGCGAATCGCGTTCGCGACAGAACGCCTCCGGGAATGGTTGTTCTATGATCGCAGGCTTCCGGCCAATCGCTCGGACGATCTCCGTCTTGAGCTCGTCCAATCCCGCGTTTCTGTGAGCCATCGTTTTGATGACGGGGCACTTCAAGCGTTTGGATAGCAGGTCTACGTCGACTGTCGTCCCGCGACTCTCCGCCACGTCCCACATGTTCAAGACCAGAACCGTGGGCAGGCCGACATCGAGCACCTGCGTTGCCAGATACAGATTTCGTTCCAGATTGCTGGAGTCGACGATGCAAACGACGACGTCGACATCTCCCACGCCCTCTTCTTTGCCGAGCAACACGTCGACGGATACTTTCTCGTCCGCGCTTCGAGGAGAAAGGCTGTAAGTGCCCGGGAGATCGATCAACACCAATTCCGCGTCATCCCAGCCGACGCGCGCGGTTTTCTTTTCGACCGTCACACCCGGGAAGTTGCCGATCCGCGTGTGAACTCCCGCGAGTCCGCTGAAGATCGTGCTCTTTCCCGTGTTCGGGTTTCCAATAAACGCGACGTTAGTCACCGCGCCGTGCTGAGGTCCGTGTGACATTAGTCGGCTTTCGGTTTCACTTGCACCCGCGCGGCTTCAGATTTTCGAAGCGACAGTCGGTAGCCACGAATGGAAAACTCTAACGGGTCACCAAGAGGTGCGGCACCAATCAATTTGATTGGCTCCTCTTCAAGCAGGCCCATTTCGTACAACCGCATGGTCAACGAATCGTCGCCTAGGATTTCGCTGATGACGGCCTGTTCGCCTTTTTTCAATTCGTCGAGACGCATAGGGAGGGCTAATTAGGTGGGATAAGTGTTCTTGGTCAGATCGACGCCCCGTGTGATTAAGCGGCGTCTTCTTCCACGAAAAGTTCAACAAACACCGACGCTGCATTTTCACTTCGAAACGTCAGACGCTGATGATTGATGGCGATGATGCAAGGGCTACCGCTGCGGATCATCCGCAAGCAAACGCCCGGTTCCAAGCCAATTTCGCGAAGACGCACGACCAAACCTGGGTCGCCATCTAGTTCGATGACGCGAGCCGATTCACCATCTTTGAGTAAGTCTAAAGGGAGCATATGGCGGCGCGGGTAAGGTGTTATTGAAACCCAGTATCAATATGCTTAGTTTAGGTCGACAGCGGATTACCGTCAACCCTGAGAGGACCCCGTTGGCAGAATTTCCAGTTAGCAGAGTTTCCAGTTAGCAGAGTTTCCAGTTAGCAGAGTTGATTTAGCTCGTTTCGAGCTAATCTGTTAGCCAAATTATGCTGCCTGCCTATCTGCGCGAAGCGCAGACGGATGTGCACATTGCGTGAATTGAGCCGTGAAAACATGGCGGTAACGCATTGCCCTCTCCGGAACTGAGACTCCGACTCTCCCAGAGGGCTCGTCGTACCACACAAGTATCGTGGGAGAAAATTTAGTCACCGGGACCGAATGCTTGCCAACCCGTCGCCAAATCGTGGACACG
>JBLHLE010000406.1:0-6666 GCA_047620805.1 Pirellulaceae bacterium | reverse complement strand
ACGTGTAGAGGCTCGCCATAGTGCGATGGCCGGGTTTTCCATACCACGGGTATCGCAAATAGCGATTGCCAAGATTCAACCGTCCGCCGAGATCGCCGATCAAGATAAATGGCCACTCGTAGCACACGGGGTGATGGCCTTCCGCTGAATCGGACATATAGACAATCAACGTATTGTCCATCATCGTGCCGTTACCTTCTGGAATCGATTCGAGCGTCTCGATAAATTTGGCAAGCTTCTCCAAACACTTGCGGCGAATCAATGCGTGACACTCGCTAGCTGACATACCGCCCACGGAACCGCCATGGCCAATGCCGTGCGACCCGATGAATCCGTTTCCTTTGCCAACTTCGCTGGCCATACAACTGAGCCCAATGCGATCGGGACCGGCACCGGCGGACATCGTAACGAGATTAGTTAAGCCGGCTATCAGCGTGCCCGCGGCGATGTCGAATTGGGCTTCGAGTCGATCAAAGACTCCGGTCGGGCCGGTCTTGTTATCCACGATCGCACCGAGCTTCGGATCGATGAGTGGAGTTGCCTCGGCGATCTGGTCCGCCATACTGGCGAGCTTGCTCTGCCGGCCACTCATCTTTTCAAACGCTTCGAGGTAGCGTTCGAGCTTGGCCCTTTCGGACCCGTCCAGCCGAGCGGCCATGCGCTTTACATCGTCGGACATGAAGTCGAGAAGATTGGTATCAACGTCGAAACTCTTGCGTGCGTCGCCTGTCAGTCCCGCGGCAAAGAACTGTTTGTGTGCGACCACGGGATTGAGCAGCGTCGGCAACGCCTTCGACCTGGCATTCGACGAAAGGTTGTAAGTCATTGAAGATGGCGAGTTGGAAACGCCAAGGCCGACGTGACGGTAGATACCGCCCAAGTTTCTAGCGATTCCGGCGTCCACCGTTTCGCCAAAGTCCTTCTTTCCAAAAGGCCAGCATCCCAGCGCCGCAAAACCGCTGTTGTGACTTCCGCGTGCGATGCGTCCAGACAACCCGTGGATCATCGTCATCTTCTCAGTCCACGGCGACAAAGGCTCCATGCTGAACGCCATTTCGTGTCCAGCGAGCGAAATGTCCTCGACGACACTTGGATCGCGGGGCCGCTCAATTCCTGCGGGTTGAGTTTCTGCAGGGTAGATGCCGTTGCCTTGCACAAAGAATAAGACGCGGGCGGGAGCGGAATCTTTACTCGCCGCCTCGAGTTGCCGTATAAACGGAGCGAGATACAAGCCGCCAAGGCCTAGTGACGCGCCCCGAAAAAACATTCTCCGGTTAAGCATTTCAGTCATCCTTTTGCTTTCGCATTTGACGGTAGAGGAACGAATCAGAAGCGAGAATCGCAACTACCAATTCACGGAAACTACCATCGTTTTCACGGTACGCCTGATGGGCATCTTGGAGCGTATTTGCATCGCCCAATGTTTCGTTTCTTCCCATCAAGTAACGAAAGACGTGGCGGACGAAAACTTGTTGAACCCGTTCAGATTTCGCCAAACGGTCCATCAATTCCGTCGGACCGCTTACCTCCCCATGCAATTCACTAAACGGCGTCCGGTCAACACTACCTGTTGCAACAACCGCTTGGCCTGCATCGAGTCGTTGGACGCGACCGTAGTGGTCGTAGCGTTCAAACGTCACGCCCAAGGGGTCCATTTTCTTATGGCATCTCCAGCATTCCGCTGCCTTCGTCGCTTCCTTTAGCCGATTCCGAAACGTTGTATGTTCGGCTTCCGGCACACGGGCATCTACGCCGATCGGCACGTCCGGCACACTGCCTCCCAGTAGATGAGTGCGAACCCATTTTCCTCGTTGCACCGGATGGTTGTCAAAATTCCCCGACCAAGCGGCGAGCCAAGCGGGATGGGTCAAAACACCGGCCCGCTCATCCTCGCGGAATTCGACGGGTTGCAAATGCGCAGACCACTTCCAATCCAGTGGCAGGCCGAATGCCGTTTGGTATTTGCGATTGTTGGTGTCCCGCGGCAGCATCACGCCCGCCTGCTGTTTTCGACCATACTTCACATTGATGTAATACTTGCGAGTGGTCAACAATTCCGCCAGAACATGTTTGTCTTCCCGCAAAACGTCCTTAATGGTCCATTCGAGATCCGCGATCAAAGCGCTCGCTTTGTGATCTCCTCCCGCGGGCTGGTCCTTGAAGACTTCATCGGCGAACGGATAGTGAAAGTACTCGCGAAAGAACTGCATCGCGCGAGGGTTCTTCTCGTACTCCAGAGAGTCGTCTTGAAGCTGAAGTCGAACTGCCGCGGCCACCTGTCCAGAGCTTTTCAGTTCACCTGCGGCAGCAAGTTTCGTAAACGCGTCGAGAGGCATATTGGCTAAAGTGTACGAAAGTGCGAAGGCAATCTCGCGTTGCGATAAGCGTACCCGACCAAATTCGTCGGGCTGACCGTCGCCCAGTTCCTGTCGAAACATGAATTCGGGCTGTAAGAGGACGGCCGCTACGAGCCCTTGTGCGGCTGCATCGTAGCCACCGATTACAATAGACTTGTAGTACAGAGCCGCGAATCGCTGTTGCTCTTCAGGCGTTGGCCCTCTTCCCAAGGCCTTGCGAAAACAAACGTCAATGGCTGTATTCACCTGTTGAGGTGAAGCGGGCTGCGTCAAGTTGGCGAGTTCCTTGAGACTGCGATCCTTGGTGTTCGGACCAACCAAGCTGGCTGCAACCTTTTTCGCATTTGCCAATAACTGTTGCGTCGACGCCTCGTCCAAAAAATACGGAGCGGAAAAATCTTTGAACTCTGAACCGTCTAGCGTATTCAACGCGTTAGCCAATCCGCTGATCTGCTCGCCCAGGCGAGGAACAATCGTCCGATAAATCGATGGCCTCAACCGCCAAATTCGAGGTTCGGCCGGATAAACTCGTTGCAATCGTTTGTCAAACAACGTCTCGTGATCGATATAGTTCCCAAACTGCGGCAACAGCAATTTCTCGTCAGTTACAAAACCGGGCAATTGCGTTTTTAAGGACTCCTGTCCAATCCATTTCAATATCGTTTCACGCTCCGATGCAGAAGGCTGCTCTGCGTCCTTGGGAGGCATGTCCGCAAAACGTAGCTGCTCCTTAACGATTCGCCAAGTTTCAAGATCGTTGCCTTTCAACAAATCCGGATCGACGCCGCTGAGTGAAAGCTTGCCTGCGGGCTCGTCTGGACCGTGACAGTCGCTGCAATACTTCGACAACAACGGTCTAACATCTTTCGCAAATCCAGCGAGGTCCGCCGATGGCGTTTTGGCGGCAAGTTGCATAGATACCGCGGACACGAAGAGCACCGTCGATCCGAATGTCAACAAACACGATTTAATCATCAAACGATTCATTGCATTTCCATCGCAGCAAAACTCTCTTTTCTCATCGGCCTACATCAAGGCCGTCGGGTTACTCGTGGAATTTTTCAACAAAGTAGACCTGCCAGTTTCCGATGTGAGCAGACATCGCCGCGCGAGCACGCTGAGAATCGTGCGTCTCTAAAGCAGCCAAAATCTCCAAGTGCTCCTGCAACGCTTGTTGCAGCGACTCATAGTCCGCCGAAACTCGATTAAAGCCCCGATGCAGGAGTCGGTAACGGGCAATATCATCCGCCAAACGCCGATTGCCACTCGACTCGGCAATCACTTGATGGAATTGCTCGTCGAAGGCACTCCACTTGAGAGTCCAGTCGACAGACTGCTGCTTGAGGTCTTCAGCCGCGCTGCGAAGTGGTCGAAATTGTCGCTCGTCCATTCGCCCAGCAGCTAACTCAGCGGCCAAGCCCTCAAGATATTTTCTCATCTCGAACACTTCCCACACGTCGTCTCGACCGAACTTGGATACCCGCGCCCTTCGACCAGGTTGAATTTCCACCAGTCCATCGCCGGCTAACATCCACAGCGCATCGTGAATCGGGGTCCGACTTACCTCAAGCTTCTCCGATAACTTGGCCGCACTAAGGAACATTCCCGGGCACAACTGCCCCACGATAATGCCCTCTAGCAACGACTCGTAGACCGACTCCGCCAGCGACTCTCCCGAATGCTGCTCGATCGAAGTCAACCGTGTTTCAGCAAGCTTAGTCATCCCACTCCCTAAATAACTGAATGCGATTTACAATTTCTGCATGCAGTTTTGCATAGTAGCTTACGGTCTATGTTACTGTCAAACTCGACCGCTATGAACGGGAATCTCAGCACCGCGTATTCTCAATGACTCCGAGGCCCTCGCGGTGGCGGGGAGGAGTCGCTGAAGCAACCCTTTCGTGGAATCGTCAGTAGTGGAAAAATCGGACAAGATTTGTTCGAGATCAAGTCGACCGGAGTGTCGACGGAGCCAGTCGTAACAGCGGCCAAAGAGCTACTAGCTAGTCTCAACGACGAGCAACGACAGCGGACAATCTATCCGGTTGACGATCTTGAATGGCGTCAGAGGGACAACCGTCACTTTTACAACGGCAAGGTGTCGGCTTCGACGAGATGGATCAGAAGCAGCGCGAGTTGGCATTTGGTTTGCTGCAAGCCAGTCTCAGCGCCAAGGGTCTGAAGCTGTCGAAAGACATCATCAAGCTCAATGGTACTCTCGCCGAGTTATGCGACAACTTGGACGAATACGGCGAGTGGCTGTACTGGATTACGATTATGGGCGAGACATCCGCGACCGAGCCTTGGGGTTGGCAAGTGGACGGCCACCATTTAGTCATCAACTATTTCGTGCTAGCCCGGATTATTCATGAGTAGACCTTAGCTCATTGCAAGTCGTTTGTGGACATGAGTTTGTCGCCATCTTGCCCAAAACACCGCGTAAGCGAGGAAACTCGCCGGATTTCCTCGCTTACGCGTCGGGTTACGAATAATCCGGGCTAGGAGACCAGGTGGTGATGTCTCCGGTGTTTATCGGAAGCGAACCGGTGTCTGCCAGCAGCGGCAAGTTTAAGGGCACGATTGTGATGCAGGACGAGCAAGACCACGGTCTTGCTTTCACCATGTCGAGGCGAAAACAGACCATAAGCATTTGATGGCAGGTCGTCGCGATCGAACTTGGTCAGCAATTTCATTTCGTCTTCCGTCGGCTGAGCGCATCCTTAATTGCTTTAGCGACGTGTTCCGCCAACAACTTGCTCCCCGCGGGCTTGAAGTGAACATTGCCTTCCGCAACTTGATACTTGGCCATGTCAGGTGCAATCGCAGCGTGCAGATCGTTGACAGCGATGCCGTTGTTCTTCATGATTTCGACCGCGTGCTTGTTGTAGACGACATCATCACCGAGTTTTCGCCCCAGCTCTTTGTCGGGCACGGGGGTCGTGGTTGCGAAAACGAGTTCCGCGTCAATTTGCTTTAAGACGTCGACAATTTCCTGCAGGTTGGCTGCGTAGGTCTCGGGCGAAAATGTTACTTGTCCACCGACCTTGTCGCGATTCCCTTGAGTTTTGGACTCCCGATTTCGGTAGCAAAGATCCCATAGTCCCCAGTTGAAGTGAATGACGTCCCACTTGCCATTCTTTTTGTCGAGCCACTTTGGCAACCCGGCGATTCCCATGCCCGTGTGACCTGCGTTGGTGGGAACGCGATGAACATTGGCCGTTCCAGCGAGAAGTTTTCTCGCATCCAGCGTATATCCGATTGAAATGGAATCGCCAATGATCAATACCCGCGGAAGCTTGGGATCGTCGTTGACCTGGGCGAACGGCGAATTTGCTTTGGTCTGCTTGGTCTGCTTTGTCTGCTTGGCTGTCTTTTGCTCGGCTTCAGTCGAGCGACAAACCAAGACCAAAACGATTGCGGCGATTAGTACTTTGGTAATATGCATGACCCACTCCTGGTTAATTTTCAGGTCCTTATTGTATCGCCCTGTAGTCCGGGAGAGCCTGTTTGAGAGCGATGAATCCTTGCTTTTGGAGAGGTTTTTTCGGGATAACCTGCTAAATTTCCGACTATTTGGTCCGATCGCTGTCGCGTTGGATTGAAACTGCGTCAGTGAACCGTATCATGCACATTAGTTGCGGCGCATGATTCGATCAAAAGCATGACATATCCACTAGCTTTCGGCCCCGCAAATCTGTCATCAACAATCCCCAATTGGATATTCAACAAGGAAGCATTAATGACAAAAAGCAATGTCTCTCGACGTGACTTTGTAAAAACGTCGGCAGTTGCTGCTGCGGCGGCATCAACTCCCTATTTCTTCGCGACTCAAAAAGCATTCGCCAACCAAGACAAGAATGATCGACCGAACATCGGTTGCATTGGTGTCGGCAGCATGGGATCGGGCGACGCTCGTGCTCACGCTGGATTTGGTGACATCGTGGCAGTTTGCGACGTTGATTCACGACGAGCTGAAAGCGCGAAGAACAACAACGGAATCGGCAAAGGCAAAGCGGACGCTTACAGCGACTATCGCAAAGTTCTCGAACGCGATGACATCGATGTGGTAAGCGTAGTGACTCCAGATCACTGGCACGTGAAGATCGCCATCGAAGCACTGCAAGCTGGCAAGCACGTCTTCTGTCAAAAGCCTCTTACGTTGACATTGGAAGAGAACCAACTGATTCGCAATGCTTGCAAAAAGTACAGCGACCAAATCTTCTTAGTTGGTACTCAACAACGCAGCGACCGCAGCAAGTTCCTTCGCGCCGTCAACATGGTGCAAAAAGGCCTACTGGGCGACATCACG
>JBLHLE010000405.1:0-6668 GCA_047620805.1 Pirellulaceae bacterium | reverse complement strand
ACACTTCGTCCGTCACGTCCCACGAATACCACTTCGCGCGGCCGCCGCCGGAGTCTTGCCAACTGATGACGAAGTTGCCATTATCCAAGATTGCGACTCGTGGACTCGTCTGATCGCCCGTAGGGTCTTCGTTCACCCAAATGCGGTCACCGACAATCGAGCCAATGGCGTTAAAACGTTGCGCAAAAATCCCACTTTCAGCGCCATCTTCGCTATGCCACGCTACGATGAATCGCCCGTCAGAAGCGACCGCGACCTGGGGTGCGGATTGAGTCACAAATACCTGCGTAGTTTCGCCTACTGCGACTGCGCTGGCATCAAAACGTTGATAATAAATGCCGCCGAATGTTTGCCAGGCGACAACAAACGATCCGTCAACAGCCCGGCCAATTTCAGGCTTCAACTTGCTCTGGCCAGGAGTGGCGACGATGAATTCGTCGCCCAGTGGAGAGCCTGTCGCGTCAAACCGGCGGCCAATGATATTTCCGGATCGCTCCCAGACGTAGACCTGGCTCCCGTTGGCTAAGATTGCTATCGCTGGATCGATTCCGCCGGTCTGTTGGCTGACCGTGAAAACGCTCCCCAGCGGATTTCCTGCCGCGTCGAACTGGCGCGCCCGAATATAATACAAGTCGTACCTGTCGGTGGCGGAATTGTAATCTCGATCGGCAAATACAATCGTAAATGCGCCGCTGGCAGTCATCTCGACCCGCGCTCGATTTTCGCCACCGGAGATACCAGCGAGCCTAGAAGTTCCGCTCGGGCGTCCGTCCGCCCCAAGCATTTGATAGCCAATCAGATAAAATAGTGGAGATCCATCGCCACCCAAGCCTTCCAGATTGCTGTACACAACAACTCCAGAATTGCCGTTGACCGCAACGTCTGGATTCTCGACCCGAAACGAATCTAATTGATCGGTTGGGGCCGAACGGAATGGACCTTGTGGTACCCCGCCCGGGTACAGCGAACCTATCATCACCTGCGGCCATTTGAGACCATTGAGACCTGGATTGTTCGGATACACTACTACTGCCGTGCCATCGGGACGGGCATCGAGTTGACCCGCACCTTCCGCCGAGATCACGTCGCTCTTCGGAGCGATCGAGAAGAACAGATCTTGATCGCCTCCTTGATTGAGATCGTTGCCCGTCTCATCCTTCAGCCCGTTGGTGCCGTCTAAGATGAGGCGATATTGGTCATCCGCCAACTCGATTGCCGGCCCGATGAAAGTTAACGTGACGACCCGGACATCGGCGTCGTAACTGGGCGCGACGGTGAATACAACGTCGTCTCCAGTATCGAACGTGTTGTCCGTCCCTGCGGCCACCAACGTGTAATTCGACGAACTGCTGGCGGTTGCGTTATTCAAAGGTTCAGAGAACTTGATTTGCACTTGATTCACGTGCCAACCGTGCGCGGAAATCGGAGACAATAGGCTTGCCGTCGGGGCAGTAACGTCGGTTACTGCGGCAGCGGCAACTCGCGCCGCCTCGGCATCCACGCGGCCAAATCCATACACTGAATCTTGTCCGGCCGCGCCCAAATCGACGGCCGTCGTCGTCACCACGCTGTACAACTCGTCACGCGTCAGGTGGGGATTCACGTCCAACATCAGTGCGACCACGCCAGCGACGTGAGGTGCCGCTGCGGACGTTCCGGCAAAGTTCTTGAACGCGTCGGGGTCTTCGGGGATATCGACTCCGAAGAACGAAGTGTTCACGTTGTCTGGCGCGACCACATCTGGCTTGTGACGCAATTCCGGAATTGTCAAACGATTGCCCGCTGCGTCAAAGTAGATGGTGACATCGCCCCACGAGCTATATGGTTCAATCGAATCCGGCGAGTAATAGGGCACCGCCCCCACAGCGATGGCACCCGCTGCCGCCGCGTGCCCGGTGACAGTACCCGAACTTGTCGCATATTCGTCGATGGTTCCCACCTCGCTATTTGTACTGAGTACGTATTTCAGAACCGACGCGCCATTGCCTGCCTGACGTTCGATTTCGACCTGGTAGACTCCATTACCGCTGGCATCCCATTGAACGATTTCCAAAGGCTGCTGCAACGCGACATTATTGTTCGCGCCGGTTTCGACGAGCGTTCCTGTGTCGTCGTACACCTTTACGTCGAAGTCGTGTGTGACCCCATTGGCTGTATAAAACGGATTATCCCACTGTAGAATTAGCGTCGCGCGATATCCGGCCGGAACGGTCACTTGCTGACGAGTATCCACACCGACCGATGGATCGAAATCTTGAAAATCCGCAGCCGACCCTGGGTCCGCATCTACAAAGACCGTCTCGTACGCGCGGTTCGCATCGTTTCCCGCTGCGGAGACATATACGACACCCGTCGCTGTTACTTCGTCGACCGCCTGTGCAACGATACCGTCTTGGAAGAACGGCTCCGTATAGTAACCAACATCATCGACGATGACACGACTCCCGGCGGTGGCCAGTTTGCGGATCCCATCGGCAAACGACAGCTCACTTAAACTCGCCGAATGATGGGCGAGTTTGGCTCCCGGCGCAATGTCGTGAATGATTTCGAGCATCGCCCTGCCTTCGTCTGCGTTTGGGAACTCGAGATAACGATCCACGATCGCAGGCAAGTCCCCCGTAGCCTGGGAGATACCGATGTTTAACGCCGAATCACTGAGAACACCGACGAGAATCGCCGCGCCATCGAATCCGAATGCACGCACATCGTCAGCGTTCAGGACGGCATCGCCTTGCGTTTGCACGATGCCGGCCCGTGCAAGGGGTCGGTAAATGGGCGTCAGCGATAACACATCCGTCATGGCGGCGATGACGGGCAGATCCGCAATACTAAAGCTCGCTTCGATCAGGTGATATTGGTCGCTCGTGGAATAAATCGTGGCTCCCAAAGTAGCGAGCTGTGCGGCCACGTCAGTCGCGTTGGCACGTGTCCAAACACTCACCAACGGATTCCCTGTCTCGTCGAATTGGAGCAAGCCGCCGAGCGATTCCCGCGGCTTTGTGGTGACTACTGAATCGACACTTGAAGTGGCTCGCGCTGACAGCGATTCTTGAACGCTGCTTCGCAACAATTCCGCCAAGTGGCCATCAATGTTTGCCGGTAAGTTCAGCGCGTCCGATATCTCCGGGGAGCCGCCAATCCCTTCGCTGAAAAGTAGCAAACGACGTTCCAAGCGTTCGAAACGAAGAGAGCGGCCCCTGCTTGTGATAACGCGACGGCGACCGATGTTGTGTTTCTGGTTCAGCTTCTCACGCGATTCGGTTAGATTGCGAGCCACGACATTTCGCTCCCAACAAGAGGAATCTGTTCTTACATTCGCAGTGACTAAATCTCTGCACCATTGATCTACTGCTCGCGATCCCAAGTCGGCTGGCATTATACGATGCCGTCAAATCCGAAGATATAGTCGAAGCGCGAACACGACTGGAACAGGAACACCATTGGTGTCAGATTTTACCGATGAAAGGCGTAACGATCAGAACGACATGCTAATTCACCTGTTCGCCGGATCTGACACCAATCTTGACACCAATCTTTTCCGCGCGGAGAAAATCCCCAGCGAATCTTGTCGCCAAAACCTGGGGAGGACTTCAACGCAGCGGGCACGTAAGCGGGCCGCAGGCGAACTTCGCCGCAACGTAGTGGTTTTATTAAAGCATCCAACGCAAGAACCAAGAATACTAGCACGACGCGCAAGCGAGTGATTTCCATGGCGAACATTTACGCATCCGCGCTTCGTGCTAGTATGTCCCAAGAGGCCGTCAAGTCAAAAAACTCGAACGCAGCCTACACTCTTTGGCAAGCTTTGATTTCTCGCGAGCGCGACTAGCGACAAAGTTCAACGCCCTATCTATGCCTTTGCATCGGTGCAGCCGGATAGATTGCAATTCGTTATCCGACTGAGTTTTCTGGTCCTACTCTGCAAGCGAAAAGATGCCTTCTACGGATACCTGAAATGCTCTGGCGATACGCATCGCCAGCGGCAAAGATGGTACGTACGCCGAAGACTCCATGGCAACAATGGTTTGCCTCGTGACACCAACTTGGTTTGCTAGTTCCTGCTGAGTTTGATTTGATTCCGTGCGAAGTTTGCGAACTGTATTGCGAAGTGCGGGCTCGGATTTACGCGGCATGGCCTGGCCGTTTGTCACCCCCGGGACTGACAGTGTGTGCAATCCAAAATCAGCCGCGTAATGACATCGGCGTCATGACAAGAAACCTTTCAGAAGTCCCGTGCAAATTGTACACGAAACCGCTCGGTGTCGAACCTGATTTCCCGATCGCCCGCTGACGCGAATTGAGCGGGAGTTTTGATCTGTTTGGATCGACATGGCGGTTGTTGACGAGCGACGCTTGGCGGATCTTGCAATTAACAGGCGAGGGGGTAAACTCGTAGCAGTTATTGATTTCAGTTCGTTGAAACGCGAGGGGATTATCATGGGCGTTGAGGAACCTACAACGGAACCAACAACAGGAGCTGCTGCCGCCGCGAAACTCGCGGAACTCGGACTAACGTTGGATCCTGATATCCTCTACGACGTCGATAGCATGTTTCCCAAACTAACGGGATGGGGAGCGAAGGGACAAATCAAGACGAAGCACAAACTGCTTCGGATGATAGAGCCGTTCTTAAGCGAAATCCTGCTAAAAGACGAACACGTCATGTACGTCTCTAAGGGCGTTCAGTACAGTTTTATCGAGCAGTATTTCCTCGGCCTGTGGGCCGCGTTAATCAATCAGACTGTGTTTGTTCAGACTAACACACGTCTGTTGTTGATTCATTCAGACACATACGGACGCCCGAAGCACACCAACTGGATGATCTACTATAGCCAAATCGAGAAGTTCAAACCGGGCTGGACTGGCACTGTCTCACTGCAGCTCAAAGATGGCAAGAGGTTCACCTTCACCGGGTTCCAAGGAACCGACAAGAAGCAAATGCCTGCCATCTTTGAGAAGGCGATGGAAACTTACCGGGAGTTCGGTTTCGACCCCCAGGTGACTCAGTCGCGCGAAAACCTGTGTAGCAAATGCAACCAAGTAGTACCCAAAGGCCAGTACAAGTGCGAGCAGTGCGGACAGCAATACTGGAAGCCGTCGCAGATCGCCCTCCGCAGCTTGGTGTTTCCGTCGTAGGGCGATTTTTTGATGGGACACACGGTTCTGGCCTGCGTTGAATTATTGGGATATATGTTCTCCTGGTGCATCATCATCGGCCTGTTCGCCGGGGTCGATAACCTCGACGCCATGGTGTTTACCGCGTTATTCGCCATCGTGATACTCGGAATCGAACACGGAATTGACGCGGCGCTGACTTACTTCATCGCCAAGAAAGGGTTGAAGCCTCGCGGTCGCGTGGACTAAAGAAACCGACAGATTCGCCGCGTTACGGATACTCGTGAAACAAGCGTTTAGCGAAGCCACTAATCGAGCTGCTCGATTGCAGCCAGCTGCCGCTTTGTGTACCATCGAACAACAAAAAGGGGCGCAGAATACGCGTCTAGGTTTGTCGCACTGCTTCAGTAACGAACCAGATCGAGCATCCTAGATAACTGCATGTCCTGGCATTCGACCAACAGAGAAGGAAGACAAGATGACTGAATCCGAAGAAAATGCCGCACCAGAGTTCACCAAAGAGGAACTCCGCTTAGCGATGAAAGCCTTTCGCAAACGGTTAAAACTGACTCGATTGGATGACGAATCCGGAACGGGCTATGGCCCGATGTCCTCTGGACAACAATCGGGCATCTTCGCCATTACGCCGCCGAATCAGTTTCCCGATGCACTTTGGAGAGAGTTGGCAAAGCAAGGAAAAATCAAACACGATGGTGGCAGACTCTATTCGCTCGTCGAACAATAGCTAATTCGGATCCCCAGCATCTGGATCGAGTTCCGACTACAGAAATCGCGGCGAGATAAATTCGAGGAGATTGTGATTGCAGAGATTTTTCTACTCCGCTAACATTTGACTAGTTCATGGTTCTGGCTGCTCCCTGCCGGGAGGCTGCCG
This sequence comes from Pirellulaceae bacterium, assembly GCA_047620805.1. GTDB lineage: Bacteria > Planctomycetota > Planctomycetia > Pirellulales > Pirellulaceae > JBLHLE01. The sequence goes on along the minus strand of JBLHLE010000405.1, from coordinate 658 downwards.
GCATTCGCCGAGTAGTTTCCGCTTCTTCACTCTCTTTCGGAGTTCGAACCATGTTTAGTCAAAGTTCTGGTATTGGTGAAATCGTCTGTCTTTTATTCGTACTGGCATTGATAGCTGGATCCGGAGTATTCAAGCCGGTCGCATGGCGCTGGGTTCCACCAATCGGAGCCATCCTTTTGCTCAGCATGATCTGCACACCAGCAGACCCCGTCAGCATGATCTTGGTGGCCATTCCGATGTGCTCATTGTTTGCAGTTGGCGTTTACATGTCGGGCTATTTGACCGGCAAGTCAAACGGTGTCGCCGATAAGTAGACGACTGGGACGATGGATCGCGTCACTCCAATCGAGTGGCTAGTCAATTGGGATGCCCCAGCAACATGATTTTGACTGTGCATATAGTGTGCGTATACGGTGCGTCAAATTCACACCCAATTCACACGCAATTCGAGCGCTTTCCACAGCACAACTCCATAGAATGAGTTCCGTATTAGTATGAACTCGAATTGGATGTTAGCTGGGGATCCGCAGATGAGTCGCAGAAAACTGAAGAGAGTCGTGCGTGGTATTCTCGAGCAACTTGAATCGCGAGATTTGCTGGCGACGTTCGTGGTCAACAATGTAGTCGACCTCGTCGATGCCAATCCCGGGGACGGGAT
>JBLHLE010000404.1:0-6679 GCA_047620805.1 Pirellulaceae bacterium | reverse complement strand
TCGGCCAGATTCAGCATGTCACTGCAAACGATGACGTCCCACCGCTGACCCGCAGCCAATTCCCTCCGCACTTCAGCGGCCAAAGTTATTGGAGCATGTCGCATGCGCCACTTCCACCAATTCGGTGCCAAACCGATGATCGTCCAGTCGTGGCAACTGTGAGAGCGCCAGCCTTCCAGGAATGCGCGGTGGCTGCCTCCGTTGTACGGCTCGAGAGCAAGTATTTTCATTTTGCCGTCCTCGCACGCAAAAAAAGACAGCCGCGAATGTTCGCAGCTGCCTTGAGCAATTCCGTCTCGTCTGTGTCAGTTGTTTCCACCTCGCCTGCTCGACTTCGCGTCAACAATCGCAGCAACCGATTCTAGTGATTGTGCCCCACGTGTGATTCGAATTCAGCAGAGTACTCTGCGTTTCCAACCCTGACGACCAATTTGGCCTTGGTGACATCACCGGCGGCTTTCACCAGTTCAGCCAGAGCCTTGTCTTCGATACTGAATTCGGCAATGCCGGTCCCTTCGCCATCTTCAGAGACAACGGGATCGAGAGGATAGTCGGTTGATTTGTCGCCTTGTGTGACAACGATTTTTGCGGTTGCGTCTTGCTGAGGAGCGGACGTCTTGCCTTCGCTGTCGAGCAAATAAACGCTGACGATTCCTTGTTCATGTTCTTGCGTCGATTCTATGCGGAACGGAGCAGCTACATCAAGAAAGGGACCGCCGTGTGGACCGAGTGGCTCGTGGTCATGGCCAGCATGATCGCCGTGGTCATGGCCAGCATGATCGCCGTGGCCAGCATGATCGCCGTGGTCAGCATGATCGGGGTCGTGATTGTCGACCGGGTTGGGATCGTCACCGCCGCAAGCCGAGAACAAAGTCAATGCTAACGTGCAGGCAATTAGCGAGAATGTATTGTGAAAGCGAGACATAGGTTACCTCTTGTTGAAGGGGGACTGAACCGTTTTGTTACGCGTAATGATACGGTTTGGTTCAGTGTCTTGACAACCTCTGTCTCGTTTCTCGTGCCAACAGTTAGTTTGTAGACAATTGGCGAGTAATCCGTGCAATCATCGCATCATGCGAATTGGCTCCGCTATAATCGACTCGGAATGGACAGTTACTTATTTGGCGTGGTTTGGTATGTTCGTTTGGTATGTTCAAAGTGCAATCCATCGTCAAATCGGCAGCGTCAAATCGGCAGCGTCGAATGGGCAGCGTCGAATAGGTTGGAGAGGTCGGTGTGGCTGCAACGATGTATTGTTCTTAGTAGGCCTGAATGGTGAGGATTACACAATGACTCGCGTTTCGCAAGTTTTTATTTCTGTCTGCATCCTGTTGGCATCTGCAGCATCTTGCTGGGCGGATGATTGGTCGACGTTTCAAGGGACCGTGACGCGAAACGCATGGACCAACGACGTCCTAGACGTGCAGAAACTGGGGATCGCTTGGCAGTGGCAGTCGCCTTACCCACCTCAGCCTGCTTGGGGTGGCCCAGCTAAATGGGATGCATATGCGGGTATTCGTGGTCTGCAAGCGATGCGCAACTACGACCCGGTATTCCATGTAGTTATTGCGGAGGGCCGGGCGTTCTTCGGTAGTTCGAGCGACGATTGTGTTCGTTGTCTCGACGTAACGACAGGCCATGTGCTGTGGACGTACGTATCGGATGGACCGGTGAGGATCGCGCCTTCAATCTACGATAGTAAAGTCTATTTTGGTTCGGACGATGGGTTTGCGTATTGCCTGGAGGCAAAATCGGGCGAGTTGGTTTGGAGGTACTCCCCTGCCCCGCAACACGAAAAGATTATTAACAACGGTCGGCTCATTTCTCGTTGGCCCTGTCGCACGGGCGTCGCCGTCGTGGCGGACCGGGCATACTTTGCAATGTCGATGATGCCTTGGGAAGATTCCTATCTGTGCGGTGTCGACGCCAAGACGGGAAGTCTTGAAGTTGACGGCGGTTTTGTGAAGACAGTCGCCAGCCAAACAATGGAGGGGCCCCTAGTCGTTTCGCCTCAGCGTTTGATCGTGCCCCAAGGGCGCGTCGCTCCGCAGCTGTTTTCTCGACTCAATGGCAAGGGACTCGGTGAGTTGAAAGGTGGTGGCGGAAGCTTTGTCGTCTTGACTCCCGATAGAGAAATTCTTCACGGTCCCGGAAACAAAACTGGCTGGCTGACGGCCAGTAACGAGGAGTCTCGCTCGGTTATCGCGACCTACAAGAACGCTACTGCGATGGTTATTCGCGACGCTATATCCTATATGCTGACAAACGACTGGATTGTCGCCTCGGACTATGCAAAGCGAACAATAGTTTGGAAGACTGCGAACGAAAAGAGTTTCGCGATTGCATTGAGCAAGGAGCATTTGGTTGTTGGCGGCGAAGACCGAGTTTCTGCGATTAATGCAGCCTCTGGCAAGGAGGTGTGGTCGTATCCAGTTGATGGACGCGTGTTTGGATTGGCCATTTCCGACGGGAAATTGCTGGTAGCCACTGATGTCGGAGCCGTAATCTGTTTCGCAGCTGGTGGCAAGCCAGCGTCTCAGGCCGAAGTTGTTGCCGACAACGCTCCCGACGCAGCGCGGCCCTTGCGACAAGTCGTTGGCAACACGGACGCCGATTTAGTGGGGCAATGGGTGTTTCAACAATCGAGTGTCAGCAAAGAACGGCTGGTAGACGTTTCCAATCCAAAGGATACCCAACACAATCACGCGACTTTGGTTGGCCGCTTGGCGCTTGAGCGGGCAGGTGAATTCCAGGCTGGTGTTTTCGACGCTAACAACGCTCGCGTTACCATTGCCTCGCCCCATACCGAGATCGAGATGCCAATACAGGCGTTGACTGTAGAAACGTGGGCTCGAGTAGATGTTGCTCAACGCTGGGGCGGGATCGTTGGTGCCATTCAGGACAACGGATCCTACGAACGAGGATGGCTGTTGGGATTCCAAAATACCAAGCCCTCCTTCGCGTTGGCCGCGGCCAGTGGTGGGGCTATGACATACCTTGAGGCGACGACAACTTTTGAGCCTGGCCGGTGGCGGCATGTCGTCGGTGTTTACGATGGCGAGAAGATGGAGATCTATGTCGACGGAGTCAAAGAAAATTCAACGAAGGCTGAGACTGGAGATATTCTGTATCCTCCTGCAGCTCATTTTGAAATTGGCGCTTACCATGATCAGGACGAGGACTATCGGATGCAGGGGAGGATACACGAGGTGCGAGTCTATCGCCGTGCACTCACCGCCGCAGAGATAAAGGCCCATTCAGCCAGCAAGACGTTTGAACAATTTCAACCAACTGAGTTACCTACCGAACCTCGCTTGCAGTTCACTTCGCGAGGTGAGGCCGAAGTTACTTGGACGACCACAGAACAAGCCGATTCGGTACTCGTGTTTCGGCACGGCGAGAAAACTACTCGTTACGACGGTGGCTCGGGCACAGTGCATCAAGTCACCATTTCGTCGTTGCCACATATGAGACAAGCCGAGTTCTGGATCGAGGTCGGCACGGCAACGGGCCAGCATCGCACCAAGACATATACCTGCGACACCTATTTTAACTACTCCCCGACAGACCCGCTCGAAACATCGAATCCCACTGTGGCGGACGAACTCGACAATCGAATCCCAGCGTCGCTTCGCAAGCAATCGGGATTGGCTGTTTATCTAGGGAAGCCATCGTTGAACCGGTTAAGTAGTCTCCTACGGCAAACGAAGTTGCGGTGGTTAGTCCTGTGCGAGGAACGGGAGTATGTCGACATATTGCGGCAGCAACTCATCGCGTTGAATGTTTATGGTGGGCGAGTCGGTGTATATCATTTGGCGGCCTACGATGATTTGGCGATGGTCGATTCTTTCGCGAATTTGGTGATCTCCGATTATTCCCTGGAGTCCTGGAGTGATGCTGGAGGGAGGCCGGAGTCGTTTATTTCGTTGGTCAGCCCGAATGGGTTCTCGTTGAGCCCGGCCAGTAGAACGTCGGACTATTGGAGTCACCTGAGTTTTGACGGAAAAGAGCAATTCAAGCTGGAGACGCGACAAGACTGGGATCTTGTAGATCGGCAACCATTACCTGGAGCTGGCTCTTGGTCGCACCTTTACGGTTCGGCCAATAACTCCGCATTTGGCGGCGAGGAACTAGGTGGTGCAACGAATAGTGACGACTTAAAGATCCAATGGGTCGGCCGACCTGGCGCTCGGTATCAACCAGATCGCAGCGGTCGCAAACCCGCGCCCCTGTCGGCGGGAGGTCGGTTGTTCCTGCAGGGACTGGAAAGGTTGATCGCGGTAGACGCCTTCAACGGTACGATATTGTGGTCCATTGAACTGCCCGGTTTAGGGCGTTTCAACATGCCCCGTGATTGCGGTAATTGGTGCGCTGATGAAAACTCGGTTTATTTGGCGATGGACGATCGATGTCTTCAACTCGACGCCGCGACGGGTCGCGTTCAACGCGAAGTAAAGGTCGTCGGCGATGTCAACTCCTCTGCCAAATTCGACTGGGGCTACATTGCGCGAGTGAATGGTTACCTCATCGGAAGCGGCACGCAGAAAGACGCTGCATTTACCAACTTCTGGGGAGGAGCCAATGCAGGTTGGTACGATGCAAAGTCCGGTGATGCCACGAATAAAGTCTGCAGCGACTCATTGTTCGTACACCGAGACGGAAAAGAACAACCCGTATGGATTCATACTGGTGGAGTGATAATCAATTCCACTATTACCGTAGAGAAAGATCAGATTCTGTTTGTGGAGAATCGCTCCTCTCAGATTCGCGAAGCGGATTCGCGACGTTTAGGCGGTGATGACTTGTGGAACAACCTGGAGTTAGTGGCACTCGATCTGATCACGGGGCACGAAAAATGGCGAAAGCCAATCAAGGTCCCAGCGGGAACGGTTGTGTTCCAGTTGGCGGCGAGCAATGGCAAAGCTGTTGTCCTCTCGTCAGCATCCGATCGCAAGTATCACGTTTACGCTCATGAGACGGCGACGGGCGAGCTCGCTTGGAATACCGAATTTGCCTGGTCCAGTGATAATCACGGGGGTCACATGTCTCGACCTGCGATTGTTGCAGATAAGCTTTTTATTCGCCCGCGAGCGTTCGACCTGCAATCGGGCAAGGTGCTTCCGCAACGCTTGCCCGGTGGTGGTTGCGGCACGTATGCCTGTACCACCCAAACTCTGCTCTTCAGGTCTCGCACAGTAACGATGTGGGACGCCAATAAGGGGAGTACTTCCGAGTGGCCCAGGCTGCGGCCCGATTGTTGGCTCAGCACGATTCCAGCAAATGGAATGCTCTTATCGCCCGAAGGTGGGGGCGGCTGCAGTTGCGGAGTTTGGTTGGAAACGTCGATTGGTTTCATGCCTAAACCGAAATCCGCGACAACTCCCAAGAAGTAGCCCGGATTTCCGCAACAGGAAGTTCGCGAGTCTGAAACAAACGCGAAACATAATTGCTGCCATCCGCTACTTTGCGAATGGCGAATTCGATAAGATACTGTGACGTCCGTGCGATAAAACGCGGTCGGGACATGTAGACTATGTTCACTCATGATTCTCAAGAAAACTTAGAGGTGCAGGATGCCGAAAGTAATGATAACCCCCGAGGCTTTACGGGAATCGAATGGACCGGAAGTCGAAGTGTTACAGAATGCGGGCTTTGAAGTTGTCTACCCGCAGGATCCGTACTTCGCGCGTGGCAATGGGGGTGAGCAACAGACGGTGGCAGAGTTAACAGGCTTCGACGCGGTCATCGCAAGCGGCGAGCAGTACACCGAAGCGGTTCTTCAGCAACTGCCGGGTTTGCGAGTCATCGCCAGGTGTGGCGTGGGCTACGATCGAGTTGATGTACCTGCTGCGACTCGCCATCGCATTCCGCTCACGATTACGCCAAACTCCAATCATGAGGCGGTGGCCGAAATGACCATTTCACTGCTGATGGCAGTGACGAAGTTTACGATTCTCAACGACCAAAATGTGAGAGGTGGGCAGTGGTCGCGAAGATTGCCTCGACCTTTGCGAGGTAACACGTTTGGACTGCTCGGACTAGGTCGTATTGGTCGCAGTACCGCCATCCGCGCACGAGCGTTCAGCATGCGGTTGATTGCACATGAACGCTTCCCCGATATGGACTTTGTAAATCGCCACGAGATCGAATTGGTCGATCTAGATACGCTGTTGGCGGAAGCAGATTTCCTCAGCATTCACTGCCCATTGAACGACGAAACGCAGGGTATGTTTTGTGCGGAGTTGTTCCACAAAATGAAACGAGGGGCAGTCCTGTTGAACACTGCACGCGGTAAGCTTGTCGTTGAAAGCGACCTTGTTGAAGCGCTCGATAGCGGGCAACTGAGCGGAGCGGGGTTAGACGTATTCGATCCGGAACCCCCTGCGGTCGACAATCCGTTGTTGAAGATGGATAACGTCGTGTGCAGTCCACACGTAGGTGGCACCGACCAGCTTTCGATGGTCGCCATGGGCGTGGAGTCTGCGGAGTGCATCGTCAAGCTTCATCAGGGGGGCTGGCCGGACGGAGCTGTTGTAAATCAAGAGATTCAGGAGGGGTGGAGTTGGTAGGCTCTGTCTCTGCAGCCAATTCTGTCTCTGCAGCCAACTCTGTCTCTGCAGCCAACTCTGTCTCTGCAGCCAACTCTGTCTCTGCAGCCAACTCTGTCTCTGCAGCCAAC
>JBLHLE010000403.1:0-6680 GCA_047620805.1 Pirellulaceae bacterium | reverse complement strand
CTTTTCGTTCACCGCAATGTCCACCGTCCACTCTTTCAGCGATATCGTACTTCCCGGCAGCCATGCTGGATCTTTCGACGCGACAATAACACTGCTTACCGGAATATTCGATTCCTGAGCTGCTTTTTGAATGAGAGCCGCTACTGTCTCACTCTTGATTGGATAAGTGAACGACAATATCGCTTCGCTGCGATACAACGTGTCCTTCTTATCACCATCTGCATCGCTTGGCGCCGCAGCGCGATCTGCCCCTGGTTCTGTAGCAGGAATTGCTGGATCCGTAGCAGGAATTGCTGGATCCGTAGCAGGAGTTGCTGGTTCAGTAGCAGGAGTTGCTGGTTCAGTAGCAGGAGTTGCCGGTTCAGTAGCAGGAGTTGCCGGCTCAGTAGCAGGAGTTGCCGGCTCAGTAGCAGGAGTTGCCGGTTCAGTAGCAGGAGTTGCCGGTTCCGTAGCAGGAGTTGCTGGTTCAGTAGCAGGAGTTGCCGGCTCAGTAGCAGGAGTTGCCGGTTCATCACTAGTCGGCTCTGCCACAGGATTTGTCGCGTCACCTGCGGGCGGCACTTCATCCTGTGCAAAAGCAACTAGATATTGATTCCGACGATCGCTTAGCTGGCTATTGTCCGTCGTACTTGGCGCTTCACCTTCTGGAGCTGCTTCACCTTCTGGAGCTGCTTCACCTTCTGGAGCTACTTCGCCTTCTGGAGCTGCTTCACCTTCTGGAGCTGCTTCACCTTCTGGAGCTGCTTCGCCTTCTGGAGCTGCTTCACGTTCGGGAGCCGCTTCGCCTTCAGGAGCTGCTTCGCCTTCTGGAGCTGCTTCACCTTCTGGAGCTGCTTCGCCTTCTGGAGCTGCTTCGCCTTCTGGAGGCGCGCTCTCGTTTGGATTCTCAACTGGTTGACCAGGAAGTGCGCCAATGGACGGTTTTTCGCGCCCTTTCACCTCGAATTCCATCTCTTTGATTTCGCCAACTTCGAGCTGATATGTAGCGACGTCGAACGCTGACGCGAGAATATCCTTCAAGTCTTTTTCGTCTTTCAATGAAGCGTCTACCTTCCAAACAGTGTTGGCACCCTTCTGACCGATACCAACGCGATTCAAAGTCCAGTCTATGCTCGATCCATTCTCTTGCTTCAGGTCTCCGAGTTTGCTTTCGAGGACCTTTCTCACTTCGGCGTCACTTATCCCCTTTTTGAGCTGCATCACAACCTGCACGCCACCGGAAAAGTCGATATCAAAGATTGTTGAGCCGCGCTGGTAGACGGCAACTAATCCGGCAATAATCAAAACCAAAGATACTATTACACAGGCGAATTGTTTGCCAACGAAGTCGAAGTTCGTCTTTCCTATTATCTGGAACATCTTGACATCTTTGATCACACGATTTCTTTCGCAGATGTCAAATACCAATCGAGAGCAGAAGATCGCGGTATACATGCACATGACAATACCGAGGATCAAAGTTACGGCGAAACCGCGAATTGCAGCGGTACCAATGGCGTACAACACGAATGCTGTGATGAGCGTCGTCAAGTTTGCATCGACGATCGTTGTGGTCGCTCGACTGAAACCGTTTCGGATCGCCATCCGCGCCGCAGCCCCTTTCGCCCGCTCCTCGCGAATCCTCTCAAAGATGAGCACATTCGCATCGACAGACATACCGACAGTAAGAACCAAGCCGGCGAGACCAGGCAGGGATAACGGTTGCTTCACAATCATCATCACTGCGACGATCAGCAATAAGTTTAACAGCAGTGCCAAACACGCAACGATACCGGCGAAACGATAGTAACCAGCAATGAAAACGATGATTGCAGCAAGCGAGATCATCGTGGCCGTGAATCCCTTGTCGATCGTATCCTTGCCCAACATCGCATCGACATTACTTTCGCTTGCTGGTTCCTTCATCAAGGTCGCAGGTAAGCGGCCAGCTCGCAAAATTTCGACAATGAAATCAACTTCCGGGCGTGTAAAGTTACCCGTAATCTGACCTCGGTCGCGAATCACTGACTGAATGGACGGAGCCGAGAGCAGTTCACCATCCAGGACAATTCCGAGTTGCCGAGTAAACCTTCCATCCGGCTTGTTGCGACGGGTGAGACTGGCAAATTTTGGAGCCCCCATTGCGTTCAGGTTAAAGTTTACGCTGGGTCGCATTTGACCATCGATCCCGGCGGAAACCGTCGACAGATCAGCACCAGTAACTTGACGTTTCTCGGCGTCCACAGCCATGAGAATTTCTACATCGGACACTCCCCGCTCGTGTAGATAGAGTTCCAGCTTGTGGTCTTTGTCGTCCTGAGGATTGTTGAATTGTGCCTCAGGAATATCCAGTAGAGCACCAGTCAAACCGTTGCGAAGAGTCTGGTTCAAACCGAGGTCAATTTTGAACGGCATAATGGACTCGCCGCCGCCAACACTAATCCTGTTTTTGCTATCGGTGTCGCGGCCGGCATTGACCCAGCGCCCGGCTTTCTTGTCGCCAACTTTAACCTCAGTGCTCGTGCGCTGATTACGCATTTCAGGATTTTCAGCGAGATCTTTTGCTGCCTCGATCATCGTTTCGTGATCGCGAAAATTAGCCACGATAAGGAAATCCAGCTGTCCCATCTTGGTGATTATGTCCTTAATCCACTGGATCTCAACAGCATCCACGTCTGGAATGATAATCTCGACGTGATCTTCACCGTACGGCCGCACCACAATATCTTGAGTACCACTCGGGTTGATTCGTCGAGCCAATTGGCCGCAAAGAGCGTCGAGATTCACATCCAGCTCGCCATCGGGCCCTTTGGATTGTTCCAAATCGACTTGGTAAATCAGAATCACTCCACCTTTGAGGTCGATACCGAGTTTCATCGTGCCAAAGCAGACAGTGAAGAGCCCGAGGCCAATCGTCAGCAGAATGAAAACAATCTTCGACCGCGATTCGGGAACACGGAAGGTGTGGGCGAGCCAGTAGGCAATTGCGATGGGCACAACAAATGCCGCAGCGAGAAAACCTAAAAACACGTAGTCCGTGGGCACGGGTGCTTTGGTCGCAACCTGATCAACGAGCTCTACTACGACTTTCGCCGCTTCGGGGCCAGCGGCTACTTCAGCTTGAGCTAACAATGACGGTATGATCTGGAATAGGTGCATGGAAGAATCTTCCGATTCCAAAGTGATGATGATATTTCGAATTCGATAATTCACGCCTGCGACGACATTCGGTACGTGGGCCCGACATCTAACAAACCCACTCTCGCGTTACAAATTAAGCTTCCTCGGCTGCCTTGTCGTCTTTGTCGACGACTCGATAGATCGAAGTTCGCATGACTCGTAATTTCGTACCGTTACTATCGTCCACTCGTAACGTCACTTCCTTGGAGTCTTTGGGGGCGTTCACGACAACTCCGCAAATGCCACCCATCGTCACCACGTGATCGTTTTTCTTTAGACTGTTTTGCATCTCTCCCTGGCGACTGTGCCCACCTTTTTCAGGGCGCACAACCATGAAGTAATAGAGCAACGCGATCGACGCGCAAACGACCATCATGAACCACATCTGGCCCTGACCGCCTGCATTGTCCTCCGCTAAGATGAAAAGCCGTGAAAGCATTGCCATCGTCCTACTACTAAGTTCTCCGCCAACAAAGGGATAGCGGGTTATCATAAAGCGTTACGCGACAACCGACAAGGGCAGAGGATAGCACTTGGCAGCCAAAGTAATTCGGCTCAAACCAACTCGCCAAGGGTCCTTATCGAGGAACAGTCATCCCAAATTCAGCCTTCGCCCTGAGCTCGTTCTTTCGCAGCAGCCCACCCAGCCATTTTCAGACAATAGAACTCATCGTAACGATCCGCCAGAATGGCAGCCCGAGCCCCAGTCAGCAACTGCTGATAGTACGTCAAATTATGGAGAGTAAGAAGAATAGGGCCCAGCATTTCCTTCGCTTGAAACAAATGCCGTATGTAACCTCGACTGTACATGCATGCCGTGCACGGGCAGGACTCGTCGAGCGGTGCAGGATCCAGCTCGTACTTCTTATTTCGCAGCCGCAGTGGCCCCGCGTCGGTAAACGCTAAAGCATTGCGACCATTGCGACTGGGCATCACGCAGTCAAACAAATCCACTCCGCGCCGAACCCCCTCGAGAAGGTCTTCCGGTCGCCCAACGCCCATCAGGTAACGGGGCTTGTCCTCGGGAAGAACTGGACACACCACATCCAAAATGCGATACATCTCCTCGACTGGCTCCCCGACACTCAGACCACCAATTGCATACCCCGGAAAGTCCAGCTCGACCAATCGCTCGCTACACCACAACCGCAATTCGTCATCCAAACCGCCTTGAACAATCGCAAACTGAGCCTGATCTTGACGGGTCGCAGCTTGTTGGCAGCGGAGAGCCCAGCGAATCGTTCGCTCGCAGGCAGCCTTCACCTCCGCATTCTCGGCAGGCAACGGCACAACGTGATCGAGGACCATTGCCACGTCACTTCCCAACGCCTCCTGAATCTCTATCGCCCGCTCGGGCGAAAGAACAACCTTGCTGCCGTCAATATGGGAACGAAACGTCGCCGCTTCTTCAGTCACTTTGGTCATCTTGCCGAGGCTGAAAATCTGAAAACCGCCACTATCGGTGAGAATCGGACCTGGCCAACGGGAAAAGCCATGCAACCCGCCCAACTGCCGAACCGTTTGTTCTCCTGGTCGCAAGGCTAGGTGATAGGTATTGCCGAGAATCATTTCGGCACCTGTCTGAGCGATCATTTCCGCAGTCAGCCCTTTGACGGTCCCCTGAGTCCCCACTGGCATGAATGCAGGGAGCTGAACGTCGCCATGAGGGGTTCGAAAAACAGAACGACGCGCAGCTGACTGCGCGTCGCGGTGTAATAGCTGAAAAGTGAACGGCGAGTCCATGCGGTTTGCTTAATCGCCGCGCAGTTTCAAGCTGTACAGCGTTAATTTTTCGCGAACTTCGTTTAGGCTCGTGACACCAAAGTTTTTACACTCCAGCATATCGTCGCCTGTCTTACGAACCAGTTCGCCAATCGACGTCAGACCCAAACGAACCATGCACTTGCGCGCTCGCACCGACAAATTCAAGTCGGCAATCGGACGATCCAACAAAGCGGCTTCGTCTGGCGACAATGCAGAGGTGTCGTATGGTTCCGGTTCAATTTTCTCGTGAGAGAATTGACCGAGCGAAAGGCCTTTGGAATTCAGCATGTCGCGAATTTCAACCAGCGAAGTCTCGCCAAAGTTCTTACTGGCGAGCAATTCCGACTCCGAAGTCCTGGTCAAATCGCCAAGCGTCCGAACGCCCATTTTCTCCAAGCAATTTCGGCTGCGCACCGACAACTCGAAGTCCGTTACGGGGACGTTAAGAACTTGCGAAAGATGATTCTGTCGCTTCGCTGCTTCTTCGTCGTAGAACATATCGCCCGAGGCGATTGCATCTTTGAAGTACAGCTTGGCTTGCTTGTGCCCCGGGAAAACATCCAAAATACGTTGGTAGCATTGCTGCGACTTGTCGTATTCCTGACGGTCTTCATACAACAGGCCAAGATTCAGCAGCGAACCGACGTTCGACGGGAATACTCCCGCAGCTCGCTGGTACAACTCCATCGCTTGTCCGTCGTTACCACGGCGGTCGTTTTCGACAGCCAAACCGAACAACGCACCAGAGTGAACACCATCGGACTCGACGGCACGCTCAAACAACGCGATAACTTCCGCAGGATTGCCACCCATCGCAGCCACCGTTGCGCCGCGCTGGTAGAGATATTCCGCCGTCTGCTCGACTGCCCCCGATAAGGCATCGAGAGTCGCGATCGCATCCTCCTGTCTCTTGCTGTAACGAAGACATTCCGCGATAGCCAAACTGCAATCATCGGATGAGTAACCACTAATCTTAGCAGCTTCAAAAGCCTGCAAAGCGGACGCGTAGTCCTCCGTGCAGAAATGAGCTTTCCCTAAGTAAAAATGAGCTAGCGCACCGCCGTCCGCGTTGCCGAGAGTTGAGATAGCTTGCTTGTAGCGACCGAGCAGGAAGTAGCAAACTCCCAGCCGCACAGCCATCGCCGGACTTCGATCTTCCCGCATGTCCAATTCGTCTACGGCGTCGCGCAACAACTGGAATTGAGAATAATCTTCGCCGATCGCCTTCCGCAACCTATCGATCTCATGGGGACCGAATGAGTTATTGGAAAGAACGATGTCTCTGAGTTCAGATCCGACACTTTGCTCTAACGAATGATTCTCCAACATCAACCTTAACCCGTACTTATGGTGAATGGGGGGACAGAAAAAAGCGCGAAAGCCAGCGGCGGGATTCGAACCCGCAACCCCCGCATTACGAATGCGGTGCTCTGCCGATTGAAGCTACGCTGGCACTGTCTATCCTTGCGTTCCAACCGACTCGTCGTTCCTTGCAGCGGTGAATATTTGCTGACCAGACGCTAAGTGCGGCGTCTCAATTAAGATTGAGTAATTTAGTCGAAAAGAAGTTCGCCCACAAGGGATAGGAAAAACCAATGCGGTCATCCAAAAAGCCAACGGTTCTCCCCTCATGACATATCCCAAGTTAACTACTTTCCGGAATTCGTTTGTCGGGCATGCGTAGACGACGGTGCAGTTGGCATCGGTGGCATCAGTCCCTTTTCAGGTCGCTTCCAGCGGCTTGTGGGACCGAACGG